>JBEBWH010000005.1:0-23006 GCA_040392305.1 Bradyrhizobium sp.
ATCGCCGGCCCGGCCCCTATCAGGTGCAGGCGGCCATCGCCGCCTTGCATGCGCGGGCGAGGCGGCCGGAGGAAACCGACTGGGTGCAGATCGATCTTCTCTACGGCACGCTTGAACGCTTGCAGCCGTCGCCGGTGGTGACGCTCAACCGCGCGGTGGCGACCGCCAAGGTGCGCGGACCGGCCGCCGCGCTCGATATGATCGCGCCGCTGGCCGAGCCGCTCGCTGGCTATTTTCATTTCCATGGTCTCAAAGGCGGCCTGCTGCTGCAACTCGGGCGACGCGATGAGGCGCGCGAGGCGTTCGACCGCGCCATCGCGCTGGCGCATACCGCGGCGGAGGCGACGCATATCCGCATGCATCTCGACCGCCTGATGGCGGAAGGCACGAGCCGCTGACATCTTTTCCCGACCTCGCTACGCGCAGGCATCAGCGCCAGAAGCGCTTGATCGTCATCAGCCTGTCGTATCGGCGCTCGGCTTTCGCCAGCAGGCGCCGGCGGGCCTGCTTCGACGCCATTCCGGCGATGCTGAACTCGGCGCGCAATGCGGGCGCAAGGGTAAGGTCGTTAAGATCGCCGAGGCTGTCCTGCAAGGCTTCGATCGCCTTGCCGAATGCTTTCTTTCGGCGCTTCGCCGTCTTGCCGTCGTAAAGTGCATCGAAGAAATCGGCCGCGTAGCGCAGCTTTTTCGCTTCGATGCGGGCGCGGTGGCGATGATCGTCGTCGAGCTCGGCTAGGTCGCGGCCTCGTCGCTTCAGGCGCTTCCACAAGCGGTCGAGAATGAAGCGGGCGCGCTGGGCGGCGGGCTCGTCGCGCAGCGTCGATGTTTCCGGATCGTTCAGCCAGTCGCCGGATGTCAGCCACTTCGACAGATCGCGCAGCAGTCTGTCCGCTCGCGACGACGTTAGTGCGGCGCGCGCCTGTGCATGTGCCTTCCTTCGCGCGGCGAAAAGCGCGCGCGGATGCGGCGCATCGCCGAGTTGCATGACGAACACATCGATATTGCGCGCCACCCCGAGCGTGGTGGCAAGCCATTTCAGTTCCTCGCGCAACGGCTCGTAGCGGTCGTCGCGCAGCATCGGCTTGAACATGGCGAGCGCGGAGCGCAGCCGCCGCAGCGCAACCCGCGCCTGATGCAGCGCTTCGGGATCGTCGCTATGCGCAAGCGGCGTCGCGCTATGATGGAACTGACGAAGGCATCCGCGCGCAATCGCCTGGAACGCGGCCGCCGCCGTCATGTCGGCCGCGAGAACGATCCCGGTCTTGCGTCCTGTCGCACCCAAGCCCGCGCACCTCGTCCGCGCACCCGTCGCCCGCTGATTGCCTTTTCGGCGCAGGTCGTGGCGAATTTGTCGCCGCCTGCCACCGCAGATTATGACGATGAAGCACCCGGTGCAAATATGATCGGCTTCCGGCAACGCCGCGGGTATAGCGGAGAGACGGTGATGACGGCTCTGTTAACAGGCTGGACGCTGAAAACAGAGCAGGGCGTGCTGCGTATCTCCATCGCGGTCACGCTGGTGATGGCCGGCGTCGGTGTTCTGTTCGGCCTGCTTTCGGGCTCATACATGATCGTGTTCGATGGCGTCTACGAGATGACGGACGCCACCAAGACCATCGTCGCTCTGTTCGTCGCCAATCTCATTCAGGCGTCGACGGCTGACGTTCCCAGCAGCGGCAGGTTCGTCAAGAACCTGCGGCACCGTTCGGTTCCGGTCCCCAACGCGTTGTTTTCGGTGGTTCGCACCGGGATTTCCTGGAAGCACACTGTCGAAAGATCGGACAAAACATCGTATGAGTGGCCCGGACACGTGAGTGCGCTACGCAGCCCAACGATCTCAGTTTTGTAGAGAATGGCTTTAAACCAACCGCATAAATTTTCCATCGCACCGATGATGGACTGGACCGATCGTCATTGCAGGGTGTTTCACCGGCAGTTGACGCGGCGCGCGCTTTTGTACACCGAGATGGTGACCACTGGCGCGGTGATCCATGGCGATCGCGCCCGGCTGATCGGTTTCGACGCGGTCGAGCATCCGGTGGCGCTGCAACTCGGCGGCTCCGATCCGGCCGCCCTCGCGATCTCCGCTAAAATCGGCGAGGACTTCGGCTACGACGAGATCAATCTCAATGTCGGCTGTCCCTCCGACCGCGTGCAGGAGGGCCGCTTCGGCGCCTGCCTGATGGCCGAACCGCAACTTGTCGGCGACTGCGTGGCGGCGATGAAGCGAGCGGTGAAAATTCCCGTCACCGTGAAATGCCGCATCGGCATCGACGATCAGGACCCGGAGCCTGCGCTGGATGCGATGACGCGTGCCGTCGTGGCGGCGGGGGCGAACGCGCTCATCGTCCACGCCCGCAAGGCGTGGCTTCAGGGGCTGTCGCCAAAAGAGAACCGCGAGATTCCGCCGCTCGATTACGATCGCGTCTATCGCCTGAAGGCGGCATGGCCTGATGTGCCGATCATCATCAACGGCGGCGTCGGCAGTCTCGATGAGGCAACGCGGCATCTTGCGCATGTCGATGGCGTGATGATGGGGCGCACGGCCTATCACGATCCATGGCGACTGCTTTCGGTGGATGCCGATCTGTTCGGCGCCGAGCCGCCACATGCGACGATGAAGGAAGCGCTGTTGGCGATGGAGCCCTACATCGCCGCGCATCTCGCGGGGAACGGGAGGCTCCATGCGGTCACGCGCCACATGGTCGGCGCGTTTCAGGCCGTTGCCGGGGCGCGGGCGTTCCGGCGCATGCTGTCGGAGCAGGGCGTGAAGCCGGGCGCTGGCTTCGATGTGCTGCGCGCGGCGATGGAGTGCGTGCGCGAGCCCGAGGCGACCGCCGCCTGACGCCCTGCGGCTTTATGGATAGCCGTGCATCTTCAGCCTGTCGGCGCGCACCTCCCAGCTTTCCAGCCGGTCGAGGAAGCTCATGCCGAGCAGGTTGGTTTTCATCTGTCCACGCGGTACCACGAGCGCCGGCACGGAGCGCTCCACCAGCTTGCCGATGGCGATCCGATCGAGCGTCAGGCGCGCGGCGTGGGTGCGGCCGTTCGCCGTTTCGACCGCGACGTTGTAGTTCAGCATCTCGAGCGGCAGGCCGGCCGCCTTGGCCGCTTCGTAGCTCAGCACGACGGAGGTCGCGCCGGTGTCCACCACCATCGGGGTGGGGGTGCCGTTGATCGTCGCGCGCAACATGAAGTCGCCGCTCGCGGTGCGCTCGATCTCGACCGAGCGCGGCTGCGGCCCCTGCGCCCGGACCAGCAGTTCGCCCAGCAGCAAGCGCGCTTCGGAGATACGGTGCGGGTCGCCATAAGCGAGCACCGCGCCCGCTGTCGCGGCCATCATCGCGGCAATGAGAAGGAGCCGGATCACGCTGCCTCCGTCATGCCGCGGTATCCGGATCGTCGTCCGGCGCGCCTTCGTCCATCATCGCTTCCGGCGATAGTCCGGCTTCCGCCATGCGCTGCGGCAGCAATGCCATGATGCGCAGCCGTTCCTCGCGCGACAGCCCGCCCCAGCGCCCGATCTCCGACAGCGATCGTCCGCAGCCGAAGCACAGGCCGCTTCTCGGCTCGATGACGCAAAGCTTGATGCAGGGAGTGTCGTCAGCCATGGCCGACTGTTGCGCCATCGGCTCCGTCAGCGCAACCGCGATCATGGCTGTCCCGTACCGGCATTCATCGTGCTGCGGCTGCGCGAGCGCCGGCTTGTCGGGGGCGTCGCGACTTCCCACTCCGGCTGGATGGGAGGCGAATTCTCGCTGAGCGGCGCGAGCGCCGACATCACCCGCTCGGGCGGGAAGGTGACGATGACTTCCGTGCCGGCGCGAAGCTTCGATTTCAGCGTGAAGGTGCCGCCGTGAAGATCGATCAGGCTCTTGGCGATCGGCAGGCCGAGGCCCGCGCCTTGCTCGGCCGATTTGATCGAGTTCGAGCCCTGGCCGAACGAGGCGAGCACCACCGGCAGTTCCTCTTCGGGAATGCCGGAGCCGGTGTCCTTGACGCTCAGATACTGGCCGCCGGAGGCTGTCCAGCCGACCTTCAGCCAGATCTCGCCGCCTTGCGGGGTGAACTTGATGGCGTTGGACAGGAGATTGAGGACGATCTGGCGCGTGGCGCGTTCGTCGGCCCATACCCGCGGCATATTCTGCTCGAACAGTTCGTGGATGGTGAGATCGCGGCTGGAGGCGCGCAGCTTGAGCAGATGCCGGCAGTCGGCCACGACATGGGCGAGCGAGATTGCTTCCTCGTTGAGTTCGTAGCGGCCGGCCTCGATCCGCGACAGATCGAGAATCTCGTTGATGAGGTTGAGCAGATGCACGCCGGAATTGTGGATGTCGGCGGAATAGTCCTTGTAGGCCGGCACCGAGTGCTTGCCGAAAATCTCGCTCTTCATCACTTCGGAGAAGCCGAGGATGGCGTTGAGCGGCGTTCGCAGTTCGTGGCTCATCTGCGCGAGAAAGCGCGACTTGGCGACGTTGGCGGATTCGGCGCGGTGGCGCGCTTCGTCGGAGATGGCCTTGGCCTGTTCGAGTTCGCCGATCAGGGCGTCCTTCTCGGCGCGGGCTTCGAGGGTCGCCAGCGTCGTCGAGTGCAGGCGATGCGCCAGCAGCGCGAAATAGCCCTCGGTGGCCACCGCCAGCAGCGCCAGCACGTAGTTGTCGATCGTATCGCGCAGCACGAAGTTCAGCGTGATCGCCAGCGTCACCGGTACGGTTGCGGCGAAGGCGGCGATCGGCAGGCTGGCGGCGAGCATGCTGGAGACTGCGATGACCACCAGCATCAGGAACATGATCAGGACGTTGCTGACCATGCCGGTGCCGAGCGGATAGGCCAGGATCGTGGTCCAGGACAGGCCGTACAGCAGGTCGAGCAGCGTGAAGCGCAGGCGCCATCTGCGGGTCGTCGCGAGCGAGGTGGTCTCGTTGAGGAAGCGTTTGCAGGCGAGAACGATGACGCCGTGGATGCACAGGATGCTGCAGGCCCACAGCACCGCCGGCAGCGGCTTCGTCCAGGCGGCGAAGATGCCGGCGGCCGTGACGACGAGGAGCACGACCACGAGCGAGGCCGACAGCCTGGCCTCCGCGTACTGGCGCAGCAGTTCGTTATCGAATGCAGGGCGCGTGCCGCTGGTCGAGGTGAGGCGGTCGCGCGCTTCGCGCACGCGCTGGGTGGCCATCCGCCGGCTTCGCGCCGGAGGAGCGGCAGCGGCGGACGGGGCCGGCACAGGCACCACCTCGGGTCTATCGACGGACTCACTCATCGACAAAACGCAACACCATGAACGCGGACGCAACGATTCCTTTACCGCGATCTTTGCAGCCAAATGATTAAGAGGGGCCTTAAGCAGCAAATTATTTGGGTTAATGAATAACCAAACGCGATCCCCATGCGCGCTTACGCGCTGCATCATCAAGCGATGGCAGCGCGTTGAAATGGATGATGATTTTATCGGGCGCGGTAACCTTGTCCGGCGGCCCGCGGCGGCCTTGGCCGCATCAGCGCTGGAGGCGGGCGAGCAGGCTCGACGTGTCCCAGCGCCGGCCGCCCATTTTTTCGACCTCGGCATAGAAATTGTCGACCAGCGCGGTCACCGGCAGGCTCGCGCCGTTGCGCTTGGCCTCGCCCAGACAGATGCCGAGATCCTTGCGCATCCACTCGACCGCGAAGCCGTAATCGTACTTGCCCTCGTTCATGGTCTTGTAGCGGTTTTCCATCTGCCACGACTGCGCCGCGCCCTTGGAGATGGTGGCGATCACCGCTTCGATGTCGAGGCCGGCGCTCTTGGCGAAATGGATGCCCTCGGAGAGCCCCTGCACCAGTCCCGCGATGCAGATCTGGTTGACCATCTTGGTGAGCTGGCCTGACCCGGCGGGGCCGATCAGCCGGCACATCCGGGCATAGGCGGCGATCACCGGCTCGGCACGGGCATAGGTCGCGGGCTCGCCGCCGCACATCACGGTGAGGATGCCGTTCTCCGCGCCGGACTGGCCGCCGGAGACCGGGCCGTCAACGAAGTGAAACCCGCGCTTCCTCGCGTCGGCGTCGAGTTCGCGGGCGACCTGCGCGGAGGCGGTGGTGTGATCGACGAACACCGCGCCGGTCTTCATCCCGGCGAAAGCGCCATCCGGCCCGGTCGTCACCGAGCGCAGGTCGTCGTCGTTGCCGACGCAGGCCATCACGAAATCCTGGCCTTCGGCGGCGGCGCGCGGGGTGGGCGCGGAGCGGCCGCCGTATTTCTCGGTCCATGCCGTCGTCTTGGCGGCGGTCCGGTTATACACCGTGACCTCGTGACCGCCCTTGACGGCGAGATGCCCGGCCATGGGGAAACCCATCACGCCGAGACCGAGAAATGCAACCTTGGCCATATCCTGTGTCCTTCTTCTGTACGGAAAGCTCTCTGCTATATGCAGGCTCGGGGGGAACGGCGTCAATTGTTGGCCCGCCAGGCCCGAAATCATCCTTTCGATTAAGTTCGGCGCTTGCACCGCAATCTGAATTTCCTCTTTTCGCCGTCATGCTCTAGGGTTGCCAGACAGCGATGCGGCGCGGGCCGAGGGCGTCGGCAACCGCGCGCATGGAGGGATATCCGTTGAGCGTGACCGACAAGGCGGTCCTCGAAAGGCTGGCCGGCGTGATCTCGCCGCAAGGCGTGCCGCTGCCGCAAACGGGGACGCTGTCCGAAATCTCCATCACTGACGGCAAGGTCTTCTTCTCGATCAGCGTCGATGCCACTGAGGCCAGCGCGTGGGAGGGCACCCGCATCAAGGCCGAGAATGCAGTGAGAGAGCTTGCCGGCGTCAAGACGGTGCTCGCCGTTCTCACCGCGGAGCGCAAACAGGGCGCGGCAGCGAACGCACCGCCGCCGCGCCAGGTGCAGCGAATGTCGGGTGCGGGCGGGCAGCCGCCCCCCATCGGTCGTTTCACCGGCTCCGGCAGCCTGCCCGGAATCGGCGCGGTGATTGCGGTCGCCTCCGGCAAGGGCGGCGTCGGCAAATCGACGACTTCGGTCAATCTTGCGCTCGGATTGCGCGACCTCGGGTTGCGGGTCGGCGTGCTCGACGCCGATATCTACGGTCCCTCGGTCCCGCGCCTGTTCGGCATTTCCGAAAAGCCGCAGGTCAACAACGCCAAGAAGCTGATGCCGATCTGGCGCTTCGGCATCGCGGTGATGTCGATCGGCTTCCTCGTCGAGGATCGCACGGCGCTGATCTGGCGTGGCCCGATGATCAGCACCGCGATCACCCAGTTGTTGCGGGACGTCGAATGGGGGCGGCTGGACGTGCTGGTGATCGACATGCCGCCCGGCACCGGCGATATTCAGCTCACGCTGTCGCAGCAGGCGCCGCTGAAGGGAGCCGTGATCGTCTCGACGCCGCAGGATCTCGCTTTGATCGATGCGCGCCGCGGGGTTGCGATGTTCAACCGCATCAACGTTCCGGTGCTCGGCGTGATCGAGAATATGAGCTATTTCCGCTGTCCCGCCTGCGGCACCCGCGCGGACATCTTCGGCCATGGCGGAGCCCGGCGCGAGGCGGAGCGGCTGGCGGTGCCGTTCCTCGGCGAGGTGCCGCTCCATGCCTCGATCCGGGAATTGTCGGATGCAGGCACACCCATCGTCGAGGCCGAGCCGGCTGGCGAGCATGCTGCGATTTATCGCGCCATCGCGACTGAAGTGCGCGATCAACTGCGCGCCAAAGCCCTTGTCGCATAGGTGGCTTTGCGCTTGCTATTTGCGCGGAACTTATTCAACCTTCGTTCTATTTCCGGCGCGGGCAGGGACGTCGCAATTCCCGCGTCGTGCTATCCGTGGTAGACACGCAGATACCTTAAGGATTCAAAAAACCTTCCCAAGGAGACCACCTTTATGAAACGTCGTGATTTTCTCAAGGTCACAGCGACCGGCGCGGCCGCTGCTGCGGTTGCATCGCCCGCGATTGCGCAGTCGTCGCCCGAAATCAAGTGGCGTCTGGCCTCGAGCTTCCCCAAGTCGCTGGATACGATCTATGGCGGCGCGGAAGTGTTCTCCAAGCATCTTGCGGAAGCGACCGACAACAAATTCCAGGTGCAGGTGTTCGCCGGCGGCGAACTGGTCCCCGGCCTTCAGGCGCTGGACGCCACCTCCAACGGCACCGTCGAAATGTCGCATACGGTCGCCTATTACTATGTCGGCAAGGACCCGACCTTCGCGATCTTCGCCTGCGTTCCGTTCGGCCTGAACACCCGCCAGCAGAACTCGTGGTGGTATCAGGGCGGCGGCGATGCGCTCGGCAACGAGTTTTTCAAGAAGTACAACGTGATCGGTTTTCCCGCCGGCAACACCGGCACCCAGATGGGTGGCTGGTTCCGCAAGGAGATCAAGACTGTCGCGGATATCTCCGGCCTCAAGATGCGCATCGGCGGCATCGCCGGTCAGGTTCTGTCGAAGCTCGGCCTCGTGCCGCAGCAGCTCGCTGGCGGCGAGTGGGTCGGCCCCAATGATGATGAGAAGCTCGGCTGCAACAAGGTCGCGAAGTACTACTACTATCCCGGCTTCTGGGAAGGCGGCCCGAGGGTCCACGCCTTCGTCAACCTGGAGAAGTGGAACGCGCTGCCCAAGCACTATCAGGTGGCGCTGCAGAACGCGGCCGCATTCGCCAACATCAACATGACCGCGCGTTACGACATGCAGAACCCGCAGGCGCTCAAGCGTCTGGTCGCCAGCGGCACGCAACTCCGTCCGTTCAGCAACGAGATCCTGGAGGCCTCGCTCAAGGCCACCAACGAGCTGTGGGCGGACATTTCGGCCAAGAACGCCGACTTCAAGAAGGCGATCGAGGCGATGCAGGCCTACCGCGCCGACCAGTATCTATGGTGGCAGGTCGCCGAATACACCAACGACAGCTTTATGATCCGTTCGCGCACCCGCGGCTGATCGGCTCTCGCAAGCGTCTCAGCAACATTCCCGGTCTCCGCAAGGAGGCCGGGATTTTTATTGCGTGGGTGTTGGGCGCGCATCATAGCGCCTCGCGCCCGCCGCGCAGTCGCTGCCGTGATGAGCGAAGCGCCGTGAAGCGCGCGCCAGACAGCGGAGTTGTGAGGGTTGGTGCGATCGGCGGTGAAGCGAAAGGGCCGCTTCCGGACGGAAGCGGCCCTGGATCGTTGCGACTGCAGGTCGATGACGGCGGCTTACTTCGGTGCGCCGAAATCGAGCTGGGGCATCTCGATCTGCGGAAGATCGATTTGGATTTTGGAGGGGTCCACGGTGGTCGCCACGCCCTTATAGTGCATCACCATCGCAGGGAAGGCGATGACGAGGCCGACCATGATGACCTGGATGATGACGAACGGGATCGAGCCCCAATAGATCTGCGCGGTGGTCACGGGCTCCATATGCTTGCCGGTGACGCGGTCGATGTAAGGATCTTTCGGCGCGACCGATCGCAGATAGAACAGGGCGAAGCCGAACGGCGGGTGCATGAAGGAGGTCTGCATGTTGACGCCCATCATGACGCCGAACCAGATCAGGTCGATGCCGAGTTTTTCCGCCGCCGGCGCGAGCAGCGGGATGACGATGAAGGCGAGCTCGAAGAAGTCGAGGAAGAACGCCAGCACGAAAATGAAGACGTTGGTGAAGACCAGGAAGCCGGTCTGGCCGCCGGGCAGCGAGACCAGCAGTTCCTCGACCCAGCGATGGCCGTCCACGCCGTAGAAGGTCAGCGAGAACACGCGCGCGCCGACGAGGATGAACATGACGAAGGCCGAAAGCTTGGCCGTCGATTCCACCGCCTGCCGCGTCAGCCCGAAGGTCAGGCGTTTTTTCATAATGGCCAGGATCATGGCGCCGGCTGCGCCCATCGCGCCGCCCTCGGTGGGGGTGGCGACGCCGATGAAGATCGTGCCGAGCACCAGAAACACCAGCCCGAGCGGCGGCACCATGACGAAGACGACCTGCTCGGCGAGCTTCGACAGCAGGTTGAGCCGCAACAGCCGGTTGATCAACGCCAGCACGAAGGCGGCGGCCACCGTGATCGTCATCGTCAGGACGACATAGTCGGCGCCGCTCTTCACAGCCGTAAAGCTCATGGCGAAGAGGGCGATGGCGATGGAGCCGACCAGCACGAGGAACAGCGAGATCGTCATGGTCCGCACGATGCCGACGAACGGACGGGTGAGTATGCCGAGAACGATGGCGAACCACAGGCCATGCCGGACCGCTTCGCCGACCCCGAGGCCGTCGAAAAGCGGCGACGTCCAGTCGAACAGGCCCCAGCGAACGACGATCAGCCAGGCCGAGAAGGCGGCGGCCAGTGCCGCGAGCGGCATGATCAGTTTGTGCTTGGCGGTGTCCGGCTCGCGCAGCGTCTGGGCTTCGAGCGGCAGGCCGGGGACGGCCTTCGGCGCCAGCACGCTGACCAGGAAGATATAGCTGGCATAGAGCAGGGCAAGCACGATGCCGGGGATGAATGCGCCCTCATACATGTCGCCGACGGAGCGGCCGAGCTGATCGGCCATCACGATCAGCACCAGCGACGGCGGAATGATCTGCGCCAGCGTGCCGGAGGCTGCGATGATGCCGGTGGCGACGCGGCGGTCGTAGCCGTAGCGCAGCATGATCGGCAGCGAGATCAGGCCCATCGAGATGACGGAGGCGGCAACCACGCCGGTCGTCGCCGCGAGCAGGGCGCCGACGAACACCACGGCATAGGCGATGCCGCCGCGCACGCTTCCGAACAACTGGCCGATGGTTTCCAGCAGGTCTTCGGCCATGCCGGATCGTTCCAGTATCATTCCCATGAAGGTGAAGAACGGGATCGCCAGCAGCGTGTCGTTATTGATGATGCCGTAGATGCGCTCGGGGAGCGCCTGCAGGAAATTGGGATGGAACAGGCCGAGTTCGATGCCGACGAAGGCGTAGACGAGGCCGACAGCCGCGAGCGAGAAGGCCACCGGATAGCCGAGCAGCAGGCAGATGACCAGTGACGCGAACATGATCGGCGCCATGTAGTGGATCAACATAGCGACCATTCAATTGCTCCCCAGCAATACAATCTGCGCCATCAATGAGCCGGCTTCTCGTTCGCGATTTGTGCCGCGAGCTTGGCCGCCTCCAGTTCCGCCGCCTCCTGGGCGCTGATGGTGCGCGCGTTCGGGTCGGGAATGACCCCGCGCATGACTGCGACGCGCTTGATGATCTCCGAGATCGCCTGAACGAACAGCAGCGCTGCGGCGATCATGATCAGCGACTTGGTCGGCCATTGCGGCAGTCCGCCGGCGCTCAGCGACTGCTCGTTCTGCTCGAAGGAGGTGAGGAAGAACGGGACACCGTCCCACATCATGATGATCGTGAACGGAAGCAGGAAGAAAATGTGTCCGATGAGGTCGATCCAGCTTCGCACCTTGAGCGGCAGCGAATGATTGACGATATCGATACGGATATGTTCGTTGTCGATCAGGGTCCACGGCGAGCACAGCAGGAAGACGATGCCGAACAGCACCCACTGCAGCTCCAGATAGGCGTTCGAGGAGACGTCGAAAATCTTGCGGACCGTCGCGTTGACCGACGAAACGATCACTGCGACCAGAATAAGCCAGGCGAGCCAGCGCCCGATGCACGTATTGACCGCGTCAATTCCCCGGCTCAGCTTCAGCAAAGCTTGCAACGGCAACGCCCTCCTCGAACAATCCCGCCCCCGTGATGCTTTATGCGCATTGGCCTCGAAGGCTCTATCGAGGGGCGAATTCGCGCACCATTTCAGCGGGTCAAGCCGACGTCAATTGTCTGTTTGACCGAAAATCAAATAAAATTGTTGGCTGGGTCGGGGCGATCCTGCGATCAGCCGCCGGTGACGCTCATATGGCGGTTGACGCTCGGGCGGTTGTGCCGCCGATCGATGACGAAGTCATGCCCTTTGGGCTTGAGGCCGATCGCGCGATCGATCGCCGCGCTGAGCAGATCGTTCTCCGCCGAGGCGCGCAGCGGGCTGCGCAGGTCGGTGGCGTCGTCGTGGCCGAGGCAGGTATGGATCGTCCCGGTGCAGGTGATGCGCACGCGGTTGCAGGCCTCGCAGAAATTGTGCGTCATCGGCGTGATGAAGCCGAGCTTGCCGCCGGTTTCGCTGATGCGGACATAGCGCGCCGGTCCGCCGGTGGTTTCGTCGAGATCGACCATCGTGAATTGCTTGGCGAGGCGCGCGCGCAGGAGCGACAGCGGCACATACTGGTCGATGCGGCCGGCGATATCGCCCATCGGCATCACCTCGATCAGGGTCAGGCTCATGCCCTTGCCGTGCGCCCATTCGATCAGCGAGGGGATTTCGTCCTCGTTCATGCCCTTGAGCGCGACCGTGTTGATCTTGACGGCGAGGCCCGCGGCGCGCGCGGCCTCGATGCCTTCCAGCACCTTGCCGATATCGCCCCAGCGCGTGATTTCCCGAAACTTGGCGGCGTCCAGCGTGTCGAGCGAGACGTTGATGCGGCGGACGCCGCAGTCGGCCAGTTCGGCGGCGAAGCGCGAGAGCTGCGAGCCGTTGGTGGTCAATGTCAGTTCGTCGAGCGCGCGGCTTTCGAGGTGGCGCGACAGCGAGCGGATCAGCGACATGATGTTGCGGCGGACGAGGGGTTCGCCGCCGGTCAGCCGCAGCTTGCGCACGCCCTTGGCGATGAACGCCGAGCACATGCGGTCAAGTTCTTCGAGCGTAAGCAGATCGGCTTTCGGCAGGAAGGTCATGTCTTCCGACATGCAGTAGAAACAGCGCAAATCGCAGCGGTCCGTCACCGAAACGCGCAGATAGGTGATGTGGCGTCCGAACGGATCGATCATCGTGTCGGACGGTGGCTGCGACAGTGCGGGGCGCGTGAAATCGGACATCGGACTCGACGTGGCCTTAACCTTGGCTTCCTCGGAGCGACCGCTGGTGCGGACGTGTCATTATGTGCATCTTTTCATGTATATGGGCGGTTTGCACGCACAATTCCAACCCCGGCCGCGGGCCAAAGGTCTAACGAGCGCCGCCCGACGCAGCCGTGGCGGGGGCGGGTTTGCGAGCGGCACGCCGTCCGCGCTTGGGGGCGGGGGCAGGGGCGAGTTCGACAATCACCGGGTTCGGATCGATCCGCGTCGAGGCAGGCGAATAGAAGTCACCCTGCTGGCGGATCACCTGAACCGGCACTGTCTGGGGCAGGAAGCGGTCGAGGGTAAAATCGACGGTAAAATTGTCCGCCACCGGCACCGTCACCTCGCAAGGGGTGGTGCAGGTCGGCCCCAGCGACGTCGTTGCGGTCGCCCCGGCGGGGTTCGACTCGAGCTTGACCGCAACAGTCTGCGGCGCCGGCTTGAAAGTATCGGACATCGAAGAGCAGCCGGCCAGCGTCAGCGCTGCGGCAGCGGCAATAACGATACGTGCCATGGTTGGTTCGCCCATTGAGAAGATCGGGCCTGCGCCGACCGCCGCTCCCCGCTCGCGGGTGCGGCGTTCCGGCTCGTCAGCCCTCGTCGCCGCCGCGGCTGATCCCCTTGGCCCGGCGGCCACGCGAACGATAAACCTGCTTGCGCCGATCAGGCAACCGCCGTGGTCAGGCGCAGCAGCGGCGACAGGATGACCGCCCGGCGCGACATATTCCAAATAAATAAGCTGCCTGAATGACTTATGCGAATTTTCGGGCCGTCATCAGGGCCTCCACGGTGTCCGGAAGCTGCACCATGGCGGAAATGATGACGTCCGGCTCGAGTTCGACGATCGGGGTTTCGGTGTAGCCGAAAGTGACGCCGATCACCGGTACGCCGGCGCGCCGGGCCACCCCGACATCCGGCCCGGCATCGCCAACCATGATGGTTGTGGCGATGTCGCCACCGGCGCGGGCCACGGTCTGGCGCAGGAAAGCCGGATCGGGCTTGGAGACGCCGAAAGTGTCGGCCCCGCAGATCGCGCTGAAACGGTCGCTCAGCGCGAGCCTGTCCAGCAGGCGCGCAGCCAGCCACTCCAGTTTGTTGGTGCAGACCGCGAGGCGGTAACCGCGCGCCGTCAGCGTATCGAGAGCGGGAAGAAGTCCCTCGAACGGGCGCGATTCGTCGGCGATATGCTCGGCATAGTGGGCGATGAAAGCGTCCGTCAGCCGGGCGAGCTCGCCGGCGCTGCAATTGCGGTCCTCGGCCTCGAGCCCCCGCTCCAGCATGCGCCGGGCGCCCGCGCCGATCATTTTGCGCGCCGAATCATAAGGAACGGCGGGCAGGCCTTCGCTGGCCAGCACGTGGTTCAGCGCGTTGACAAGGTCAGGCGCGGTATCGACCAGGGTTCCGTCGAGATCGAAGGCAATGAGAGGTGCAGGCGGCATAATGATTGAGGCTGTAACTGCAACCGGGAGGCCAGGCAAGGACCGTCCCGAACTCTTTGGTCGTGACCGCCGCGACAACGGCCTGTTCCCGGCTGCCGATCGACGCTAGATATGGCCCCCGGCCGAGCAAGGCCGGTGAGATGGGGGATCGGGTCGTTGGCCACGATGGATGAGTTGAAGCGGGAGGCTGCGCGGGCGGCGCTCGATGAGGTGCGCGACGGCATGAAGCTCGGGCTCGGCACCGGCTCGACCGCGAGGCATTTCGTCGAACTGCTCGGGGAACGGGTGCGCGAGGGCCTGCGCGTCGTCGGCGTGCCGACCTCCGAGGCGACCCGCGCCGACGCGCTGCGCTGCGGCGTGCCGCTGGCCACGCTCGATGAACTCGACTGCCTCGATCTGACGGTGGACGGAGCCGACGAGATCGATTCCCGGCTCGACCTGATCAAGGGCGGCGGCGGTGCGCTGCTGCGCGAGAAGATCGTCGCGGCGGCCTCCAACCGCATGATCGTCATCGCCGACAGCACCAAGCAGGTGACGACGCTCGGGCGCTTTCCGTTGCCGATCGAGGTGGTGCCGTTCGGGCTTGCGGCGACACGCCGGGCGATCGAGGCCGAGATGCAGACTTGCGGTCTGGCCGGCCGCCTTGAGGTGCGAAAGGGGGCGGATGGTCATGCTTTCGTCACCGATGGCGGCCACTGGATCGTCGATGCGCATCTGGGCCGGATCGTGGACGCGCCGCGGCTGGCGCAGTCGCTGGCGGCTATTCCCGGCGTCGTCGAGCACGGCCTGTTTATCGGTCTTGCGAGCAGCGCCGTGCTGGCGAGCCCCGAAGGAGTGCGTGTGATCGTGCGTCCGTGATGCGGTTCGCTTGCGGGCAGTGAAATTTTCCGTGTTGGTCCGGCCGCGGTCTTCGCGGTCGTCCGGATCGGGCGGTGCGACCTAAACCAAGGAGACTTCGAATGAAACGTTTTGCAAATCTGCTTGTCGCCGGTGGCGTCGTGCTCGGCCTCGCCTTGGCGTCGGCAACGGCGAACGCGCAGTCGGCGACACCGACCCCGGCCGCTGTCGCCGCGGCGAAGGAACTGCTGGAGCTGAAGAAGGCGGCGGGAATGTATGCGAGCATCGTTCCGAACATCGTGCAGCGCACCAAGGACGTGCTGGTGCAAAGCAACCTGAACTACCAGAAGGATCTGAACGAAGTCGCGATCAAGGTCGCCAAGGATCTGGCGGGCAGCGAGAAGGCGGTCGGCGAGGAGATGGCCAAAATCTACGCGACCGACTTCACCGAGAAGGAACTGAAGGATCTCGTGGCGTTCTACAAGACGCCGCTCGGCGCGAAGCTGCTGGAGCGCGAGCCGCACACCATCCAGTCGTCGCTTGCGGCGATGAACAAGTGGGCGCAGTCGTTCTCTGAAACCGTCAACGGCAAATTCCGCGCCGAAATGCGCGCGCGCGGCAAACAGATCTGATCGGTATGAGCGGCAATGGCTGATATCGAGGTCGATCTTTGCGTCATCGGTGGTGGTTCGGGCGGCGTTCGGGCCGGCCGGATCGCCGCCGGCTACGGCGCGCGAGTGCTGGTCGCGGAAGAGTACCGCATGGGCGGCACCTGCGTGATCCGCGGCTGCGTGCCGAAGAAGCTGATGGTCTATGCCTCGCATGTCCGCCATGAAATCGAAGATGCAGCGGGATTCGGCTGGACCGTTCCGGAAGCCTCGTTCGATTGGGCGACCTTCATCGCCAACAAGGATCGCGAGATCGCGCGGCTGGAAGGGATTTACACGTCGAACCTCGAAAAGGCCGGCGTGCGGATCGCGAAGTCGCGCGCCGTATTCGAGGATCCGCACACCTTACGTCTCGCCAACGGCGAAACCGTGCGGGCGAAGCATGTGCTGATCGCGACCGGCGGCGCACCCAACCACGGCAAGGCCATTCCCGGTATCGAGCACGTTATCTCGTCGAACGAGGTGTTTCATCTGCCCGAACTGCCGAAGCGTATTCTGATCCAGGGCGGCGGCTATATCGCGCTGGAGTTTGCCTGCATCTTCGCCGGCCTCGGCTCGCAGGTCACGGTGGTCTATCGCGGCGACAACATCCTGCGCGGCTTCGACGCCGACGTGCGGACCCACGTGCGGGCTGAGATGGAGAAGGCGGGGGTGACGTTCCTCACCGCCTGTACGGTGGAGCGCGTCGAGAAGCACGGCGGCGAATTTGTTTCACGCCTGTCCGACGGCTCAAGCGTGCCATCGGATCAGGTGCTGTTCGCCATCGGCCGCTTTCCCAATATCGCTAATCTCGGGCTGGAGGCGGCGGGCGTGGCGATCGATCCGCGCAGCGGCGGCATCGCGGTTAACGAATTCTCACAGACCAATGTCCCGCATATCTATGCGGTCGGTGACGTGACCCATCGCACCAATCTGACGCCTGTCGCGATCCGCGAGGGGCATGCCTTTGCCGATAGCGTGTTCGGCAAGCGCAAGATCGTGGTCGATCACGCCGATATTCCGACGGCGGTGTTTTCGCAGCCGGAAGTCGGAACGGTCGGCCTGACCGAGGCGGAAGCACGGGCGCGGTTCGCCCGCGTCGATATCTACAAAGCTGTATTCCGGCCGATGAAGGCGACGATGTCGGGCCGCGACACGCGCATGCTGATGAAACTGATCGTGGATGCCGACACCGATCGCGTGCTGGGCTGCCATATCGTCGGCGAGGCGGCGGCGGAGATGATTCAGATCGTCGGCGTTGCCATAAAGATGAAGGCCACCAAAGCGGATTTCGATGCGACGATGGCGCTGCATCCCACCGCGGCGGAAGAGCTGGTCACGATGCGCACGCCGACCGCGCGCCATGTGCGCGAGGCGGCCGAATAGGCGTCAGGAGGCGCGGGCCTGGCCCGGCTGCGCCGCTTCCAGCAACCAGTCGGCGGCGGCTTTCCAGAGCATGGCCTTCTGCTCCGGGCGGAAGAAACCCATATGCCCGATCTTCTGCGTCCCGATATCGGCTGGCGCGAGCTTGATGATGTCCGGCGCCGTGCCGGTATACTGCGCGCAGAGCAGTTCGACGGCGGCGGGCGTCGCCCACGGGTCGTCGGTGAAAGTGTAGGCGCGCATGCCGCCCGTATAGTTCGGAAAGTTGGCGAGTGCCGGAAGATTTGCGTCGTCGAACATGTAGCGTTTGTTCATGACCCACGCCGTCCATTGCAGAAACGCATCCTTCGGCAGATCCTCGCCGATGCCCATGAAGCCCGGCGCGTAACCGAGCATCCGGGTCAGCGGGGCGCCGACGAAATTCATGAAGGCATAGACCCGATAGTTCTCCGGCGGGGTCATCAGCCCCCAGTAGCCGGCCTGCGCCGCCACCAGCAGCGCTCGGGATATTTCGGCATTGTTGGGCAGCAGGCCGAGCGCCTGGCCGCCGAAGGAGTGGCCGACGAAGCGCAGCGGCCACTGGCCATAGCGCTCGCGCATCCAGGCCACTGCCGCGCTCATATCGAGCGCGGCCCAGTCGGCCATCGTCGCCCTGAAGCCGACCAGCGATTTCGGCCGCGACCCGCCGACACCGCGATAATCATAGGTCAGCACGACGCAGCCGCGACCGGCGAGGTAACTGGCGAAACTTCTGTAGATTCGCCGGGGAACGGCGGTGGCGGAGTTGATCAGGACGGCATGGCGGCGCGTTCCGCGTGGCAGGAACAGCGTGGCGGCGAGCTTGAAGCCGTCGGCCGCGGGGACCGCGATGTCGTCGATGAACGGATCGTCCGATTCGGGTTGGATCGTCGCCATGCCGCGATGGTTCCTTGGAGCCGCCCCCGGCGTCAATGCCGGCGCTGGGCAACGCCCGCATGCGCCGTGCAACGGGTTGACAAGCAAGGGCGAATTGCAACTGGCGGTCAGCGGCGCGGCTGTGTATAACCCGGCCGACCGTATCGGCCGCCGTTTTGGCCGAGCGGCATGATGGCAGGAGTAAGGTGCGATGTCCGAGCGGTGGACGCCCGATAGCTGGCGCAGCAAGCCGGTGGTGCAAATTCCCGAATATCCCGACGCGCAGGCGTTGGTCGATGTCGAGGCGCAGCTCGCGACCTTTCCGCCGCTGGTGTTTGCAGGCGAAGCCCGCAACCTGAAGAAGGCGCTGGCGAAGGTCGCGGCGGGCGAGGCTTTCCTGTTGCAGGGCGGCGACTGCGCCGAGAGCTTCGCCGAGCATGGCGCCAACAACATCCGCGATTTCTTCCGCGTGCTGCTGCAGATGGCGGTCATCCTGACCTATGCCGGCGCGCTGCCGGTGGTGAAGGTTGGCCGCGTGGCAGGTCAGTTCGCCAAGCCGCGCTCGTCGTCCACCGAGAAGAAGGATGGCGTCGAGCTGCCAAGCTATCGCGGCGACATCGTCAACGACATCGCCTTCACGCCCGAGGCGCGCCTTCCCGATCCGCGCCGGCAGGTGATGGCCTATCGCCAGTCGGCGGCCACGCTCAATCTGCTGCGCGCCTTCGCCACCGGCGGCTTCGCCAATCTGGGCAGCGTGCATCAGTGGATGCTCGGCTTCCTCAAGGATTCGCCGCAGTCGCGGCGCTATCAGGAACTGGCCGACCGCATTTCCGACGCGCTCGACTTCATGCGCGCCTGCGGCCTCAATCTCGAGAGCCATCCCGAACTGCGCGCCACCGACGTCTACACGAGTCACGAGGCCCTGCTGCTCGGCTATGAGCAGGCTTTCACCCGCGTCGATTCGACGACCGGCGACTGGTACGCGACCTCCGGCCACATGCTGTGGATCGGCGACCGCACGCGCCAGCTCGACCATGGCCATGTCGAGTATTTCCGCGGCATCAAGAACCCGATTGGTCTGAAGTGTGGCCCGTCGCTGAAGCCGGACGAACTGCTGCGGCTGATCGACATTCTCAACCCCGACAACGAGCCGGGACGGCTGACGCTGATCAACCGTTCGGGCGCGGAGAAGGTCGGCGACTGCCTGCCGCCGCTTATTCGCGCCGTGCAGCGCGAGGGGCGTGTCGTGGTGTGGTCGTGCGATCCGATGCACGGCAACACCATCACCTCCTCGACCGGCTACAAGACGCGGCCGTTCGACCGCATCCTGTCCGAAGTGAAGACGTTCTTCTCGGTGCATGCCGCCGAAGGCACCCATGCCGGCGGCGTCCATCTGGAAATGACCGGTCAGGACGTCACCGAATGTCTCGGCGGTGCGCGCGCCATCACCGACAACGATCTCAACGACCGCTATCACACGGTCTGCGATCCGCGCCTCAATGCCGAGCAGTCGATCGACCTTGCTTTCCTGATCGCCGAACTGCTCAAGCAGGATCGCGCCGGCAAGGCGAAGCCATGGCCGGCCGTCGCGGGATTGTGAGGCGGGCGCGGCAGGACCGGGTGCGACGATGAGCGGGGCGGGCGGACAGTTCGTCATCACGCTGGCGCAGCTCAATCCTGTCGTCGGCGATGTCGGCGGAAATCTGGCGAGGGCGCGCGCCGCCCGCGCCCAGGCGGCCGCCGACGGCGCCGCCGTGGTGGTGTTCTCCGAACTGTTCCTTGCGGGCTATCCGCCGGAAGACCTGGTGCTCAAGCCGGCCTTCCAGGCGGCCTGCCGCGCCGCGGTGGAGACGCTCGCGCGCGAGACGGCGGATGGCGGCCCGGCGGTGCTGATCGGTACGCCATGGGTCGAGGCGGGCCGGCTCTACAACGCCATGGCGCTGCTTGACGAGGGGCGCATCGCGGCGCTGCGCTTCAAGGTCAATTTGCCGAACTACGGCGTGTTCGACGAAAAGCGCGTGTTCGCGCGCGGCGCGGTGGCGGGACCGCTGACGGTGCGCGGCGTGCGGCTCGGCGTGCCGATCTGCGAGGACATCTGGCTCGAAGAGTCGGACGACTACGAGGATGTCGTCGAATGCCTGCACGAGACGGGGGCGGAAATCCTCGTCGTGCCGAACGGCTCGCCCTATGCGCGCGGCAAGGCGGATATGCGGCTGTCGGTGACGGTGGCGCGCGTCACCGAAAGCGAATTGCCGCTGGTCTATCTCAATCAGGTCGGCGGTCAGGACGAACTCGTGTTCGACGGCGGATCGTTCGTGCTCAATGGCGACCGTTCGCTGGCCGCGCAGCTGCCGCTGTTCGCCGAAAGCGTCACCACGCTGCGCTGGACGCGAGGTGCGCGAGGCTGGCGCTGCGAGGGCGAGATCGCGCCGCTGCTTGAGGAAGACGAGGCGGACTACGCCGCCTGCGTGCTCGGCCTGCGCGATTATGTCGGCAAGAACGGTTTTCCCGGCGTGCTGCTCGGCGTTTCCGGCGGTATCGATTCCGCGCTCTGCGCCGCCATCGCCGTCGATGCGCTCGGCGCCGCGAAAGTGCGCGGCGTCATGCTGCCGTATCGCTACACGATGCAGGTCTCGCTCGACGACGCCGAGGCGTTGGCCCAGAGACTCGGCATCGCCTATGAGGTGTTGCCGATCGCATCCGCCGTCGAGGGGTTCGAAGCCATCCTGGCCAAGCCGTTCGCGGGGTTGCCGCGCGACATCACCGAGGAAAATCTGCAGGCGCGAGCGCGCGGCATCCTTTTGATGGCGCTGTCGAATAAGCTCGGCGCGATGGTCGTCACCACCGGCAACAAGTCGGAGATGTCCGTCGGTTACGCCACGCTTTATGGCGATATGAATGGCGGCTTCAATCCGATCAAGGACATCTACAAGACGCAGGTGTTTCGCCTGTCGCGCCTGCGCAATCGCTGGAAGCCCGATGGCGCGCTGGGGCCGGACGGCGAGGTCATTCCCGACAACATCATCGTGCGGCCGCCGACGGCGGAACTGCGCGAGAACCAGCTCGATCAGGATTCGCTGCCGCCTTACGAGATCCTCGATGCCATTCTCGAACGGCTGGTGGAGCATGACGAGCCGCTGTCGGCAATCATCGAGGACGGGTTCGACCGCGAAACGGTGGTGCGCATCGATCGTCTGCTCAATGTCGCGGAATACAAGCGGCGGCAGGCCGCGCCGGGCGTCAAGGTGACGCGCAAGAATTTCGGCCGCGACCGCCGCTATCCGATCACCAACCGCTTTCGCGATTCCGGCGAAGCGCCGCCTGAGCCGGACGATACGCTGCTGCCGCGCGCCGGCCGCGCGATCTCGGAAACCTTCGATGTCTGAACCGGCCAATTCGATGATTGATTCCGCCCGATGACGGACGCTCCCGTCACCGTTCGTTTCGCGCCGTCGCCGACCGGGCGGCTGCATATCGGCAACGCCCGCACCGCGCTGTTCAACTATCTCTATGCCAGGAAGAGGGGCGGCCGCTTCATCCTGCGTTACGATGACACCGACCGCGCCCGCTCCACCGCCGAATTCGCCGCCGGCATCGCGGAGGATCTGGGCTGGCTTGGCATTGCGCCGGATCAGGCGGTGCGGCAGTCGGAGCGCTTTGCGCGCTATGACGCTGCCGCCGACCGGCTGCGCGCGAACGGTCTGTTGTATCCATGCTACGAGACCGAGGAGGAGCTGGAATATCGCCGCCGTCGCCAGCTCGCGCAGCGTCGCGCGCCGGTTTACGACCGCGCCGCGCTGAAGCTGACGGCGGAGGATCGCGCGCGGCTGGAGGCCGAGGGGCGCAAGGCCTATTGGCGCTTTCGGCTCGAACACCGCAGCGTATCGTGGCGCGATGGCGTGCGCGGCGATCAGAGCATCGACTGCGCGTCGCTGTCCGATCCGGTGCTGGTGCGCGCCGACGGGACCTATCTCTACACTCTGCCGTCGGTTGTCGACGATATCGAACTCGGCGTCACCGATATCATCCGCGGTGAGGATCACGTCACCAATACGGCGGTGCAGATCCAGCTGTTCGAGGCGCTGGGCGCCGTCGCGCCGCGCTTCGCTCATCACAACCTGCTGACGCTGCCGACTGGCGAGGGGCTGTCGAAGCGGCTCGGCCATCTCTCGCTCGCCGCGCTGCGCGACGAGGGCTATGAGCCTTCCGCCGTCGCAGCGCTCGCGGTGCTGATCGGCACCTCGCATATGGTGGAGCCGGTCGCGGGGCTCGATGATCTGATCGACAAGGCCGACCTCGCCGAGGTGTCGCATTCGGCGGCCAAGTTCGATCCGGCCGAACTGGACGCGCTGAACGCCCGGACGCTGCACATGTTGCCGTTCGATCGCGTCGCCTCGCGGCTTGCCACGCTGGGCGTCGCCGGTGGCAGCGCGTTCTGGGAGGCGGTGCGCGGCAATCTCACCCGGCTGCAGGAGGCGCAGGATTGGTGGCGGGTCGTTGCCGGTGACGAGACCTTTGCGACCGACGATCCGGCCTTGATGGCGATCGCCGGTGCGCATCTGCCGGACGAGCCGTGGGACGGCGAAACCTGGGGGCGCTGGACCAAGGCGGTGGCGGCGGCCAGCGGCAAGAAGGGCCGGGCGCTGTTTCACCCGCTGCGGCTGGCATTGACCGGGCGCGAGCAGGGGCCGGAACTGAGGACGCTGCTGCCGCTGATGGGGCGCGCGCGGGCGCTGCGGCGGCTGACGGCCGCCGGGTGAGCGTCCGCACGGCTGGCGGACAGCGCCCTGCGGACGCTTGCGGCCTTCAATTTGTCAATGAAATCAAGGTGGTGGGGAAGGCAAGATGGTGGGGAAGGAAGGACTCGAACCTTCGAAGCCATACGGCGGCTGATTTACAGTCAGCTCCCTTTGCCACTCGGGACACTTCCCCG
>JBEBWH010000006.1:0-22974 GCA_040392305.1 Bradyrhizobium sp.
GGGCCGGTCGTCGATGATCTCGCCGTCGAGCTCCTGCCGCCCGAGCCGGGTGCCGGCATAGCGCGCCATCACGCTCTGCAAGAAGTTCGGCGCCAGGTGAAAGGCGTTGGCCTTCGTCGGCGCGCGCGTCACCGCCGTCGCGGGGTCCGCCATCAGGCGCTTGATCAGCGCGGTCGGACGCGGCGTCGTGGTGACGAGCTGGCGCGGCGCGCGGCCGAGCCGCAGGCCGAATTGCAGCATGTCGAAGGTCGCATCCGCATAGCGCCACTTGGCCAGCTCATCCGACCAGGCGCAGCCGAATTGCGGCCCGCGCAAACTCTCCGGGTCTTCCGCCGAGAACGCATAGGCGACCGCGCCGTTGCGCCACTCCAGCCGCCGCCGCGAGGAAGTCCAGACCGGCCGCTCGTCGCGGCGGTGAATGGCGAGCAGGCCCGAGACGCCCTCGATCATCACCTCGCGGACGTCGTGCTCGGTCTCGCCGACCAGCGCGATGCGGGCCACGGCCGCGTCCGCGAACGGCGGCAGTCCGAGCGCCTGCGCGCGCACCCATTCGGCGCCGGCGCGCGTCTTGCCCGCGCCGCGCCCGCCGATCAGAAGCCAAGTCAGCCACGGCGCGCCGTTCGGCGCAAGCTCAGGCGGGCGCTGATGGTCGTGGGCGAACACGTCCCAGCAGGAATTGAGGAAGTCGAGTTCGGCCTCATTCATCCCCGCCATCAGGAAGCGGCGCTGGGCCTTGCTCCATGAGCGCCAGTCGGCGCGAAAGTTCGCGGCGGAATTCGTCGAGATCGCGGGGCACGGGATCGTCATCGGCTGCCTTCGTTTTCTCCTCCTCGGCGCGCAGACGCTTCACCTCGTTCAGCGTGCGCGCGAGGCTGGCGAGCGTGCGGGCGCGGCGCTCCGCCTCGCTGCGCTGCGTGCGCGGCACATGGCGGCCGCCGACGATGGTTTCGATCTGCGCAAGCTCGTGTTCGATGGCGCGGCTGACGCGCGCGATCAGCAGCAGGCCTGATGCCGGCGGCGGATCGTCGAGGCGGTCCACCGCCGAGCGCTGCGTGCCGGTCGGCGTGCGATAGCGGCGGCTCTCCGCCTTGCGCGCCCGCGCCGCTTCGATCGCCTCGCGCGTCGCGCTGTCGCCCTCGTCGATAACGAGCGCGTCGAGATTCTCATGGACGATGACGTCGCGCGGCCGCCTCGTCTTTGCCGGCGCAACCGCCGCGGCCGAAGCCGCAACGGTTTTGGCTCGCGCGGCCTTTGCCGTCTTCGCGGCCGTCGTCTTTTTCGCCGCCCTGGATGCCTTCGTGGCCTTCGTCGCCTTGCCGGCTGTCTTGTTCGGCTTCGCCGCAGACGCGGCCTTGCGCGCCGGTTTCGCCGGCGCCGCGATCGGCTTCACGGGCATGAGACGATGTTCCTCCCCTCGCTCCGGCCCGCGCCGGAACGCGCGTCACATCTCGGTGCTTGCGGATTTGCCAGCCCCGCGCGGCGGTGACATCGCGCGCGCAGACATCATCATGCCCGATTCGAGCGGGCGATCATGCCCTCGGGCGACCGGCTCAGGTCTGGAAAAAGATGAACCACAGCACGGCCAACACGATGATCGCGAGCAGCGTGCTGACGGTCAGAAGCGCCAGCATCGACGGACCGCGTTCGCCCTGCCGGGCTTCCGTCGCGGTTTCCACGATCCGGCCGTTTTCCTGTTCTGGCATCGCGCCCTTTCCTCTCGCTGGTTGCGGGGCTCGGCGGCGCAATGCGCCGCATCTCTTTCAAGCCAACGGAGGAGTTGCGCCATGGTTCCGGACAGCGACAGCGTCGCGCCCCGGCGCCAGACCCAATTCTTGAGCATGTCCGAACCCTACAGCAGCAGCGTCACGCTGTCAAGGACTATTTTCCTAATGATCGACGCAAAGCCGGCGGGCTCCGAAATCGAACGCCGTCACATCCGCGGCGGCATTGCGCCATTCACCTCACGACCGTTTGAACGCGCCCCTTCGCAACCTCGCTGGAACACATGCGGCGGCGAACAGTTGCTCCCGTCGTAAACGAACGGAGCAAGAGCATGACACCTTCGAAACTTCTGAGCGCAGCTGCGATTTTTTCGGCGTTGATGGCGACGCCCGCCCTGGCGCAGACCATCATGCCGGGCGACACTGGCGGCGCCTACAACATGCAGGATCCGAGCACATATGGCGGCCAGTCCGACAGCCGCGCGGCGAGCGGCGGCAGCATCGGACACGTTCATCGCTACGGTTATGTCGCAGGCTATCCCGACAGCTATGCCTATGCGCCGGGCTATCGTGACAGCTATGCCTATGCGCCCGGCTATCGCTACCATCGCAGCGGGTTCTGGCCGGCTGATGTCGCCACCGACGTCGTCGGCAGCGCCGTCGGCCTCGCGGGCGCGGCAGTGACCACCGCAGGCTCCATTGCCACCGCTCCGTTCCGTGCGGCCGAGCCGCGCGGCGCCTATGCCTCGATGGACGACAGCGCGAGCGCCTCCTGCGCGCAGCGCTTCCGCTCCTACGATCCGGCGTCGGGCACCTATCTCGGCTATGACGGCAAGCGTCATCCGTGCATCTGACGCCTGATGCGACGACAGGAAGGCCCGGCGCAGCGCCGGGCCTTTCCGCGCGACGCCGACGGGCGCCTATCCGGCGAGATCGATGCCGTGATCGGCTGGCCCGGCGAGACGCCGCTCCTCCATCAGGATGAGACAGAGCGCCGCGCCGCCGACCAGAACCGCCGCCGCGCCGAACACATAGCGGAACGCGTCGATCATCGCCTGGCCCTCGATCGGTTGCGACGCGCTGATGTGCTCGCCATCGAGCGACACCCCCGGCCCGAGCGCGATCAACAGGATCGCCGAGAACGCCGCGACCGTGAACGAGGCCATCAGCGAGCGGACGAAATTCATCGCGCCGGTCGCGGTGCCGATCTGATGCCGGCCCACCGCATTCTGGATCGTCACCACGCTGATCGGGAACGTGGTGCCGAAGCCGAGCGCGAACACCGCCAGCGCCACCAGCATCAGCCAGAGCGGCAGCGGCGCGGGCGCGAGGGCGATCGCCGCCATCACCATCATCGCGGTCAGATTGCCGAGGATCGCCGCCCACTTGTAGCGGCGCATCTTCGCCATCACCCGGCCGGCGATCGCCGCGCCGATCACCGACACCGCCATCAGCGGAATGAGCGCGAGCCCGCTCTCGCTCGCGCTCAGGCGATAGACCGTCTCGTAATAGAGCGGCAGCGTCACCGTCATGCCGACGATGACGCCGATGGCGCAGCCGCCGGCGATCATCGAATACGGCACCACGGGGCCGCCGAGCAGCGGCAGCGGCAGGAACGGTTCGGCGGTGCGCCGCGCGTGCCAGACGAACGTCAGCGCGAGCGTCGCGGAAAGGCCGATCATCGCCAGAATGAGCGGCGAGCCCCATGGCATGCGGCTGCCGCCCCAGGTCAGCACCAGCACCACCACGACGGCGGCGGCCATCAGCAGCACGCCGCCGAGCCAGTCCACCTTGCGCGGCCGGTGATGCGGCGGGATCAGCTTCATCTTCGGCAGCAGCAGCGCCAGCGACAGCGCGCCGAGCGGCAGGTTGATCCAGAAGATCATCGACCAGTGCAGATATTCCGCCAGCACGCCGCCGAGCAGCGGCCCGCCGATGCCCGCCGACATCCACACCGCGCTGAAATAGGCCTGATACTGGCCGCGTTCGCGCGGCGTCACGATGTCGGAGATCACCGTCTGCACCAGCGGCAGGATGCCGCCGCCGCCGAGCCCCTGCAGGCCCCGCGCCAGGATCAGCGTCAGCATGTTCGGCGCGAGCGCGCACAGCACCGAGCCGACCAGGAACAGCGCCATCGAGGTCAGGATCATCGCCCGGCGGCCATAGATGTCGCTCAGCGTGCCGAACAGCGGCGCCACCGCGGTCGACGACAGCAGATAGGCGGTGATGATCCACGACAGGTTGCCGACGTCGTGGAACTGGCGGCCGATAGTCGGCAGCGCGGTGGCGACGATGGTCTGGTCGAGCGCCGACAGAAACATCGTCAGCATCAGGCTGGCCAGTATCAGGTGCACGTCGCGCTGCGCCAGCGGCGGATGCGTCCGCGCGCCGGCGTCATCCGCGGCGTCACGCGGCGTCCGCGCGATGGCGATCGCCTCGTCGGGCAAAGGCTCAGGATCGGCGGGGTCCGGACCCGGCGCTACATATCGGCTCATGCAATGGCTGCTTGGTGTTGTCGGGAGGGTGGCGGCACCCGGCTCGCGTCATTGTAGCCTGCTCCGAGGGCCGGCTGCCAGCCGCGCCCTGCGCATGGTGGGGCTTCGCAATTCTCACGCGCGCGCGTTGAACCCCACGATGGCGAGGCGCGACGCCGGCCTCAGCCCGCCCCGTTCGCTTTGGGCTTGAGCCGGTCGCGGGCGCGCTTCGGCAGCAGCCGCGGCCAGCGCACGATGTGGTCCTCGAAATCCTCGAGCGCAATCTCATCCTCGGTTCCGGCGACGCGGCCGCGCACCGAGACGCCGGCCTCGTGCACGGTCTCGGGATCGCCCGACACCAGCGGATGCCACCAGTAGAGATCGCGCCCCTCCGCGACCAGCCGATAGGCGCAGCTCGGCGGCAGCCAGTTCAGCGTCCGCACGGTCTGCGGCGTCAGCCGCACGCAATCGGCCACTTTGGCGGAGCGATTCGCATAGTCCTTGCAGGCGCAGGTCCCGGCATCGAGCAAACGGCAGCCGATATGGGTGTAATAGATCTTGCCGGTATCCTCGTCTTCCAGCTTTTCCAGGCAGCAGCGCCCGCAGCCGTCGCACAGGCTTTCCCACTCGGCGTCGGACATTTCATCCAACGTCTTGGTTTTCCAGAATAATTCCGCCGATTTCGGAAGTGCTTCGTTGCGGTCCGCCATCTTGCCCTTGCCTGCGGCGGCGCGATCACCGAGCCGCACCGTCACGAGCCAGCTACATAGCCCCAATCCGCCACCGAAAGTACGGTTTTTTATCCGGCCTGGACCGGCCCTCGCCTGTTCCCTCCCGAGCGCAAAATGCTCTAGAAGGAGGCGGCATTCGCAAGGCAACGCGGGCGAGCGCCGCCTTGATGAATGCCTTGATGAATGCCTTGGGATTGCCGCAACATTGCCGCATGAAAATTGAGAGGCCCCGCGCCCCGCGCAAGCGACGTCGCGGACGGATCAGGAAGACCGGTGCGCAGACTTATTCCTCCGGACTGGAAGCAACGAATCCGGCACCGGCTGCTGGACTTCGATGCCTGGATCGACTCGACGCTGTTCTCCAGCGCCGTGGGCGTGCGCGAACTCTATGAGCGCTTCTCCGCGTTTATGGATCGCTTCCATGTCGGACGCTGGAAACGCTGGGTCATCATCGAACCGCTTTCCGAAGCCGCGACGATGGGCTTCGCAGGTCTGCTCGTGCTGCTCGCACTGGCGCAGCCGGCGTTCCGCGAAACCGCCGACGAAGACTGGCTGAAGAAAGCCGATCTCGCCGTCACCTTTCTCGATCGCTACGGCAACCCGATCGGCAGCCGCGGCATCAAGCACAACGACGCCATTCCGCTCGAAGACTTTCCCGATCATCTGATCAAGGCGACGCTCGCCACCGAAGACCGCCGCTTCTACGATCACTTCGGCATCGACGTCGCAGGCACGATGCGCGCGCTTGTCACCAACGCGCAGGCCGGCGGCGTGCGTCAGGGCGGTTCGTCGATCACGCAACAACTGGCGAAGAACCTGTTCCTCTCCAACGAGCGCACGCTGGAGCGCAAGATCAATGAGGCGTTCCTTGCGCTGTGGCTGGAGTCGCGACTGACGAAGAACGAAATCCTGAAACTCTATCTCGACCGCGCCTATATGGGCGGCGGCACTTTCGGCGCCGACGGCGCGGCGCATTTTTACTTCAACAAGTCGGTGCGCGACGTCACGCTTGCGGAAGCCGCGATGCTCGCCGGCCTGTTCAAGGCTCCCACGCGCTATGCGCCGCACATCAACCTGCCTGCGGCGCGCGCCCGCGCCAACGTCGTGCTCGACAATCTCGTCGAAGCCGGCTTCATGACCGAAGGTCAGGTGTTCGGGGCGCGGCGCAATCCCGCCAGCGTCGTCGACCGCCGCGACGAGAATTCGCCGAACTATTATCTCGACTGGGCCTTCGAAGAGATGCGCAGGCTCGTCGATACATTTCCTAAATCGTACACCGAGCGCGTCTTCGTCGTCCGCACCACCATCGACGTGAACGTGCAACGCGCCGCCGAAGAGGCGGTCGAGAACCAGCTGCGCCAGTTCGGCCGCGACTATCACGCGACGCAGGCCGCCGCCGTGCTGGCCGATCTCGACGGCGGCGTGCGCGCCATGGTCGGCGGCCGCGACTACGGCAGCAGCCAGTTCAATCGCGCCACCGACGCGATGCGCCAGCCCGGTTCGTCGTTCAAGCCTTACGTCTATGCCACCGCGCTGATGCACGGCTTCAAGCCGACTTCGATCGTGGTCGATGGTCCGGTCTGTCTCGGCAACTGGTGTCCGCAGAATTACGGCCGCTCCTATTCCGGATCGGTGACACTGACCACGGCGATCACCCGCTCCATCAACGTCATCCCCGTCAAGCTGTCGATCGCGATCGGCGGCAACCCGCGCAACGTCTGGGCCAGCGCCAAGAAGGGCCGCGAGATCATCGTGGACACCGCGCGCAAATTCGGCATCACCACGCCGATGATCGACACGCCGTCACTGCCGATCGGATCGACCGAAGTGACCGTGCTCGAACATGCGGTGGCCTACGCTACCTTCCCCAACAAGGGCAAGGCCGTCGCGCCGCACGCCATTCTCGAAGTGCGCACCGGCATGGGCGAACTGGTGTGGCGGTTCGATCGCGACGGCAAGAAACCGGTGCAGGCGATCCCGGCATCCGTCGCGGGCGACATGGCCGAGATGATGAGCCACGTCGTCAGCGAAGGCACCGCGCGCCGCGCCCAGCTCGACGGCATCCCGGCCGCCGGCAAGACCGGCACCACCAACGCCTATCGCGACGCCTGGTTCGTCGGCTATACGGGCAACTTCACCTGCGCGGTGTGGTATGGCAACGACGACTATTCGCCGACCAACCGCATGACCGGCGGATCGCTGCCGGCGCAGACCTGGCACGACATCATGGTGGCCGCGCATCAGGGCGTCGAGATCAAGGAAATTCCCGGCTATGGCTTCGGCAAGAAACTGCCCCAGACCGCGGCGAACAGGACGGCAAACGAATTCGGCGACGAGCCGGCGGCCGGACCTCCACCGGTGCTGACCCGCCGTGGCGCCGATATCCTGATCCGGATCGAGAAAATGATGGATGAGGCAAGCAAGGCGGCGATGAAGACCAGCGCAATCGACGGCGGCGCGCCGACCGGCTCCGTTGCTGATAGTCTCGCCGTCGCGGGCGGGACCGTGGACTCCCGCAGGAATTGATGTTCGGCCAGCCATGACGAAAGCCTGACGACCGTGCGGTTGATCCTGATGACATTGCTGGCGCTGTCGCTTGCCACGGGCATCGGCCTCGGCGCGACCTGGATGACGGCGACGCGCGGCATCGATATCGCCACCGTCAGGATCGGTCCCTGGATGGCACGGCCGCAAAGCGGCACCAGCAAGATCGATCCATATGCACGCGCGGCCATCGCCCGCAGCGGCGAACTGCCGATCGGCATCGGCGATGGCGTCGGCTTCCGCACCGACACCGACGACGACGGCCGGCCGCTCGACGGGCGCTGCGACGTGGTCGTCAGCGGCACAACGCCGCCGGCGCGGTTCTGGACGCTGACGCTGCATGATCGCAAGGGCCATCTCGTCGCCAACGCGCTGCAACGCTACGGCTTCACCAGCCAGGAAGTGGTTCGCAAAGCGGACGGCAGCTTCGAGATCCGCATCGCGCCGCGCGCCCGCGCCGGCAACTGGCTGCCGACCGGGGCGATCGAGGCTTACACTCTGGCGCTGCGTTTCTACGACACTCCCGTCGGCGGCGTCAGCACCCGCAACCAGCGCGACACGCCGATGCCCTCGGTCAAGACAGCAGGCTGCCCGTGATCCGGCTTCTCGCAACCATCATCGCGGGCATGGTGCTGGGCGGCATCGTGCATCTCGTCAGCGTGCTGGCGCTGCCGCGCGTGGCGAGCCAGGACGCCTATTCGCGGCTGGTCCCGATCGCCCCGGTCAACACCATCACGCAGCTGCCGCCGGCCGGCCCCGACAACACGCTGATGCCGTTCATGGACCCCGCTTTCGCATCGGCGGTGTGCCGCTACGATCTGTCGGAAGGCCCGATCAAGCTCACCGTGCCGATCAGCCAGTCCTATACTTCGGTCTCGTTCTACACCGCCGAAGAGATCGCCTATTACGCGATCAATGATCGCTCGGCCGGACGCAAGGTGATCGAACTCGATCTGATGACCGAGGAGCAGCACGAAAACCTGCCCAAGGACGAGGACGTCACCGCGGCCGATCGGCTGATCATCGACTCGCCATCGACGACCGGGCTGATCCTCGTCAAGGCGCTGGCGGCCGAACCGGGATTGATGCCTCAGGCCCAGGCGTCGCTCGCCGCCGCCACATGCCGCGTGCAGACCGAGCCGCAGCCCACACGGAAGTAAGTCCGCTCGCAAACGACGGCGGACGTCAGCCCTTGGTGCGGATGGCGTGACCCACCACCGGCCGCGCCGCCACCGGCGGATTGGCGGCACGCAGCGCGAGCTGGCCGATCAGGCGATCTGCTTCCGCCGCGAGAGCGTCAGGCGTATGGATCACGAGCCGCTCCAGCGCCCAGCGATAGGACGCAATGCGGCGCTCCCAGCATTGCTGCACCCATTCCACGATCAGCGCGTTCTCACGCATGCGCGCGATCGCATCGTCGCGCTCGCGAGGCGTCAGTTCGCTGACATAGCGCAGGCTGGCATGGCGCTTGGCGTCGAGGTCGAACACCTGTCGCGCGGCCGAATAGAACGGATCGAACCGCGTCAGATCGTTGCGGACATCCTCGATCAGTTGCCCGTAGCGCGACGTATGTGCGCGGTGCGGCTCGTCGATCAGATGCCTGCCATAGGCCGTGCGATCGAATATCGGCTTTTGCCGCCATGGCGAGGGAATAGGCTCGTAGTCGCCGAACACGCCCTTCCACGCCGGGCGCGAACGCGGCGGTTCGATCACGGGATAGGCGAGATCCCGCAGCAGCCGCTCGCTTTCGGTGAGCTGAAAATCGGAAGCCCGGACGCCGATGCTTCCGGTGGCCTCGACGCCGATCCAGCGATGCATGTCGTCGTGACGCGCATCGGCGCGCGTCCGCCCGAAATCGCCGCTGGCGCAACCGGCGAGCGCCATGGCGCAGCCAAACGTGGCGAGGGCACGGACGTAATGGAGAGCGCGGACAGTCCGACGGCGGGCCGGCATCATCGGTGCCGGATCAGGAGCGAGCTCGGCGGCGGCGACGCCGTGGAGCAGCGCCATTGTCGGGATCGTGACCGCCGGTCATTTCGACGTCGTGACGTTCGATCCGCACCACCGGAAGGATCAGCACGGTCGCCGCCCCTTCCCGCGGTGTCGAATCCAGCCGTCGCGTCGCCGCGTCCGTTGGAAATTCGATGATCGTGCCCATAGCCATCTCCCAACCCCTGCCCGCATCGTCCGCGAGGCGCGGTCATTAAGAACTGGGTATGGTTAATGAGCTGTTAACGGGCGATTAAGCCGGCGCAATCGGCACAAAGCCGGCGCGTCGTCCATAGCGACGCTCCGGTCATGTGAGGCCGCCCCCGTTCAGTAAGCGGATCGATGACGGCGACGCTGCGGCGGAGCAGGCTCCGGCCCATAGCCGTAACCGGGATGGCTGAAGGCGAAACGCGGGTTGATGTTGCAATAGGCATACCGACCCGAGGCGCTCATCATGCACTGCTCGTAGGTCGCGTAGCTGCAATCGCCCGGCACGCCGACGCCCTGGCCCTGCAGACAATACGGATAGTCCCGCGCCTCGGCAGGCGTTACGCCGACGGCGGACGCTGCGATGGCGGCACCGCCAACCAACGTGAGGGCGAACATGATCTGACGCATAGCTGGCTCCCTGATTGTCGCCCAGTGATCTACTGCAAAACATAAGGGATCGCAAAATGTTCCACACCACCATCCATCGTCCCGATGGCGCGATGCGGCTTGCGGTCGAATCCGGCGTCCCTTAACCTATCTGTGCCCGTCCCTCGCCGATGGTTCAAGCATCCGTCACCCCCGCACGCTTTGGAGGCCCAGATGACCGCTCGCGCGACGCCGACCGTCCAGATCGACAATGCGGACGTGCGCGTCACCCAATGGCGGCTGCCGCCGCACAGCGCAATCGGCTTCCATCGCCACGACCTCGACTATGTGGTGGTGCCGATGACGGCCGGCGACATGACCTTGACCGGACCGGACGGCAGCCGCAACACGGCGACGCTGACGGTTGGGCAATCCTACTTCCGCAAGGCCGGCGTCGAGCACGATGTCGGCAACGACACCGCATCCGAGATCGTCTTCCTCGAAATCGAGATCAAGCGATAGCCGGCCGAACGTCCCTTTACACGCCGCCCTTGCAGCCGCGGCGGCGTTCCGCTTATCTGACGCGCCAGATACGGCGCGCAAAGCGCCGGCTGTTCAGAGGGGGAGCGTCATGAAGCTGTACGATTCGATCGGGCCTAATCCGCGGCTGGTGCGGATGTTTCTCGCCGAGAAGGGCATCACCATTCCGACGCAGACGGTCGATCTGCGCGGCGGCGAGAACCGCCAGGCAGCGCATCTGGCCCGCAACCCGCACGGCCAGATGCCGGCGCTCGAACTCGACGACGGCAGCTATCTCTCCGAGATTCTCGCCATCTGCGAATATATCGAGGACACCCATCCCGCCCCCGCCAGGATCGGCGAAACCGCGCGCGAGAAAGCCGAGTGCCGGATGTGGACGCGGCGCATCGACCTCAACATCTGCGAGCCGATGGCCAACGGCTTCCGCTTCGGCGAAGGACTGAAGCTGTTCGAAAACCGCATCGTCTGCGTACCTGAAGCCTCCCCCGGTTTGAAACGGATCGCCGCCGACCGGCTGCGCTGGCTCGACGGCCAGATCGACGGCAAGACCTATATCTGCGGCGACCGCTTCACGCTGGCGGACATGCTGCTGTTCTGCTGGATCGATTTCGGCGGCACCGTCGGCCAGCCGCTCGATCCGGCCAACACCCGCGTCGCCGCCTGGTTCGCGCGCGTCAAGGAGCGTCCGTCCACCCAAGCGTAGGCGGACACCCGGCGGCGCTATTCCGCCGGCGCCGCCGCCACCGCACGCTCCTGCGGGAAAACCAGCGCCGCGATCATCACCAGCACGCACAGAACGGCGAACGCCTGCAACACCAGCGTGAAGCCGCCCTGCTCGTGCAGCCAGGCCACCAGGGCGACCGCCAGCCCCGCGGCGGTGAAGCCGATGAAATACCGCACCGAATAGGCGCGCGAACGCCATTCGTCCGTGGTGTATTTGCCGACCATCGCATCGTTGACCGTGACCAGACCGAACATCGCCATGACGATGCCGATCGAGACGATCAGCAGCGGTGCGTTCGAGACCTTCGACGCCACGTAGAGCAACGGCGCCAGCGAAAACGCCAGCGGTAGAAAGGCGCGCCTCAGCGACGTGCGATCGATCAGCTGGCCGACGTTATATTGCGTCAGCGCACCGAACAGATAGACGCCCGCGGTGATGAGGCCGAGCAGCGAGGGACTGGTGGTGAGTTCGGTCAGCCGCTCGCTGAACAGTTTCGGCAGCGCGACCGTAACCGCGTTGAAGGTCACCGAGCTCGCCATCACCGCAAGCAGCAGCGAGACCACCACGCGCCACATGTCGGTCCGGGCGACGCGCGCCGCACCCCCGCCCGCCTTGTGCCCGCGGCGCTCCTCGTGGTGCACCGCGCGGGCAAAGGCAAAACCCACGCCGATGGTCAGCACGCCGGGCACGATGAAGGCCCAGCGCCAGCCGAAATATTGTGCGAGCACCCCGGTGACGAGCGCCGACAGCGCGACCCCGATATTGCCCCACACGCCGTTGATGCCGACCTCGCGCCCCAGCCTGTCGGCATAGGAGACGATCATCGCGGTGCCGACAGGGTGATAGATCGAGGCGAAGATGCCGATCGCCAGCAGCGCCGCGCCGAGCTGCAATGGGGTTTGGATCAGCCCGACCGCGATCATGCTGAGGCCGATGCCGATAAAAAAGATGACGAGCATGTGCCGCCGGCTCCAGCGGTCGCCGAGCCAGCCGGTGATCAGCGCGCCGGCCCCGAAGGCGACGAAACCCGGCGTCGCATAGGGCAGCAGCTCGGAATAGCCAAGGCCGAAGGCGGGCGCCATCAGCACCACCGCAGCGGCAAAGATCAGCATCGCGTAATGATCGATGAAATGCGCGACGTTAACGTACCGGATCACCGTCCGGGGATCATTCATGGCCGCCCCTTCCGAATCGTCCGCCAGCTTCGCGGCGGTTGACCGCAACCTTACGGAGCAATGTCCTTTCCGCCAACACCCCTGCGGCCGCGCGGAACGCAGCCGGCCTATGCGTCTCGGCACCCCCGGCCTGCTCCCGGTGGACCTGTCCCGGTCGCCGGCTTAAGAAAACTTAAGATTAACGCGCTATTAAAGCTGCAACGCCTATACTGAAAAACCGTAGTCCTTTCAGTCAGCAACCGTTTCGCCATGGCGTCAGTCCCGACCTTTCCAGGCTTTGACGCCTTGATGGCGCTATCCCGCCGCGAGGGCGTCGACATCCGCCCCACGCTGCTGCGGGTGCTGACCGACCTCTACGTGCAGACACCCACCCACACCGAGGACGAGGAACGCCATTTCGTCGCGCTGGCCTCGCGGCTGATCGACGAGGTGGACGACGCCACGCGCGCCGTGGTGCGCGGGCGGCTGTCGGTCTATCCGCACACGCCGGCGGCATTGACGCGGCAACTTGCGCTGCAATCTGCACCGCCCTCCCCGCCGCTCGCTCCTGCCGCAGACGTCGCAGGCGGGGCTGCGGTGACGCCGAAAGCCGAACGCGCAGCTCATCCCTCGCCGATGCAATCGGCCCATGCCGCGCAGCTCAGCGAGATGTTCTTTGCGGCCGACAGCAGCAAGCGTCGATCGATCCTGCATAGCCTGCGCGCCGCGCCTGCCCAGCGCAGCGCACGCATTGCGACGTCGCGGCTTGACCGCGCCTGCGAGAACCTCGAACAGGCCGCATTCGTCGGCGACGCCAAAATCTTCGCGGTCGAACTCGGCAATGTCCTGATGCTGCCGTCGCGGCTTGCCGAGCAGATCGTCAGCGATCCCGGCGGCGAGCCGCTGGCCTGCGCGGCAAGAGCGCTCGACCTGCCGCAAGCGGCCTTCGAGCGGATCCTGCTCTTTCTCGATCCCACCCGCGGCGCGTCGGTCCCTTATGTCTATCGGCTGGCGCGTCTTTACAGCACGCTCGACCGTCACGTCGCGCTGGTCATGCTGGCCGCTTTCCGCGGCGCATCGCTGGCAACGACGCGCGCAAAATATACGCCCGTTTTGCATCAGGACGAGCGCCAGCGCGCTCGCGCTATGGAGCCCATGACGCGGCCCGCACCGCGCGCCGCCACTCCTCACAGAACTGCCGGGACAAACTAAGGCGTTTTCGAGCGAAGCATGCTCTTGGCCGTGATCCGAGGGTGGAAACCGGTTCGCCGGAAAACGCGACGGCTCAGTTGCGCGCCAGATCAAGAAAATGACGGCCGGCGCGATCCTCGATCTCCACGATCCAGATATCGGGATCGAATCCGATCTCCTTCCGCAACCGGTCCTCGATCACGTTCTCCGGGACCGGATCGGCAGAGAACGCAAGAAACATGCGCTCAACTGGACGGCTGTCTTCATAGGCGGTCTGCGGGGCTGGCGAGTAGAGCATGGCATGGCCATCAAGCAGAGCGAGCTTGACGAAGACGGCCCCGGCCTCCTCCGCGCCGCGACGGCGAACCGCGCCGAAGATGCCTTCGCTTTGACACCGGCGCAGATAGGCCGCCACCCAGATGCTGGACTTCAATCGCATGTCGTCAACGATAGGCCAGCAGGCGAGACGATGCCAGAGAACCTTCCCGCATGTCGCTCAATCGATGCGCCGGCCGGTCGCAACGGCGATCTCGCGCACGAGGCGGTCGGATAGCTGGCCGGTAATCGGAAGACGACGCTGACGCTCGAACCTCTGAATCGCAGCACGGGTGTCGGCATCGATCTGACCGGTCGAGCGCAACTGGCCATAACCATAGTCCGTCAACGCCCGCTGCACGGCCCCGATGCGACGGGTCGCGACGATCATCTCTCCGACCGGATCGCGCCTCGCACTCTCGCTCCGCACCGATACCGGCACCGGCGCAGGCGGCCGCGCCGCGGAAGGAGAATTCGAAACAGCCCTTACCAGATGCGTGATCGAATCGCTTTGAGCGTCGGCCGGGACCAGTTCGCTGCGCTGATCGGCATGCGCCGGGCGAGGCCGCGGCATCGGGCGCAGCAACGGCGCGGCGCCCGCATCCGGCTGCGGCGAAGCAAGCGCCGCGGGCGAAGACGGCGCCGGAGACAGCAGCACGACATTGGCGCCGAACATCGGCGAGGGATGACGACCGCTCTGGAGAAACATCGCATTGACGACGATTGCGAGCACGGCCCCACCTGCGACGGTGGCCGCGATGGTATCCTTCGGGCTGTGCAGCAGCACCCGCATCACCAGACCGCGCTCCCGCTTCGCCCCATCCTGCTCGCGTTTCGGCTTGGCATCTTGGCGTGTACGGCGACGGCGCGGCCGCTCCTCATGGCTGTCTTTCGATCTAGGCACTCAGTCTCACCCGGCAGTTCTTGCGACCCGCATGTTCCAGCGGCACCAGCGTTGCGACGTTGTTCGCCGCACGCACCGGCACGCTCTTCGGCGCGCCGGACAGCTTGCAGTCATCCGCAAGCTCAATTTCTGAATCGTCAACCACAACCGCCTGCAGCGGCAGCGCGATCGTGACGGTCGTACCCTCGCCGAGTCGGCTGCGCAACGTCATCTCGCCGCCATGCATGGCGACCAGGCTTTTGACGATGGACAGGCCGAGACCGGTGCCCTCGTGACGGCGCCGATAGGTATTGTCGACCTGAAAGAACGGATCGCCGATATGCGCCATATCATCGGACGCGATGCCGACGCCGGTGTCGCTGACGCGCAGGATGAGCCGGCCATGCTCCGCGCCGAGGGCGACATTGACCGCTCCGCCCCGCTCGGTGAACTTGATGGCGTTGGACACCAGGTTGATCACGATCTGCCGGAACGCGCGCGGATCGGCATCGATCTGCGGCAGATCATCCGGCGCGAATGTGACGAGGTCGACCCCGCTCTCGCGCGCCTTGAGCGCCAGCAGGTCGCAGCAATTGATCAGCATTTCCTGCGCCGCGAAAGGTTCGCGCGCGAGTTCGAAGCTTCCGCTCTCCAGCTTGGAGACATCGAGGATGCCGTTGACGACCGAGAGCAGATGCTGGCCGGACTGGTTGATCAGCCGCGCATATTCCTTGCGGCGCGCGGGGTCGAGCACGATGACGCCGTCCTGCACCAGCATGTCGGAAAAGCCGATGATGGCGTTGAGCGGCGTCCGCAACTCGTGGCTCACGGTGGCAAGGAAGCGCGCTTTCGCATCGTTGGCGCGCTCGGCTTCCCGATGCGCCGCCTCAAGCGCCTGCTCCTGCGTCTTGCGCTCGGTGATGTCGCGCATGACGGCCACGACCTCGACATTCGTGGCGCGCGTGCCTGCATCGGCCGTCACCAGCGGACGACACCGCATCTCGATCCAGATGAACTGCGGCCCCGCCGCGTCATCGGCAGCGGCCGGATCGCGGCGGATGCGAAACTCGACGCTCGCACCGTCGCTGCCGCGCGCGGCGTCGGAAAGCGCCGTCAGAAATGCCGGCCGATCCGCGACGTGGACGCGATCGAACAGGCGATGGCCGAGCACTTGGCAACGCCGAGCAACGCTTCCACCGCAGGCGAAACGAACAGTACGGTGCCATCACGACGATGACGGGAAATCACATCGCCGATGTGGTGAGCCAGCAGCCGATAACGCTCTTCTTCCATATTCAGCATGGCGCCGCTGGCGCGCGCCAGCGCCTGCGCGCCGACGACGATGGCGGCGGCATAAAGTGCGGCGGCGAGCACGCCGAACCCCGCCAGCAACAGGCCGGTCGAATCGGACGCCGGCCCCGATCCGATCTGGCCGAGACCGTGCAGCGCAAGCATCGCCGCCACAACACCGATCACCAGCGCCACCGCAAAGACGACCGCGCGGCGCGACGCGCACAGCACTGCCTCGAACGGCACCAGAAGCAGCCAGATCATGGCGAAGGATCGCATGCCGCCGCTGTTGATCGCCACGAATGTCACCAGCATCGCAAGCGACAGCGACGACAGCATCTGCGCGGCCTCGTAACGCCCGGTGCGCGACAGAAAATAGGCGACCAGAATCGGCGTGACCAGCCACGCGAACGCAACGACTTCGACATCGCTCGGCGCACCTCGAACGACGAGATAGACCGGGAACGTCGCGAAGGCGATCAGACTGCCGACGAGGCGCAACGCGATGAAGACGCGATGCCGCGCGCTCGCAAGCGCATCGGACCGCGCCGATGGATGCAGCCACGCATCAAGATGATCGCCGATGATGGTCAACACGCTTACACATCCTGCGCTGCGGCCTGCGACAACGCGCCGGAACGCCCCCGTTTTTCGTTGCCGGATCGTGTCAAAGCGAGATTAAACGAACCCTAAGAGAGCGCCTTCGCCACCGCCGCGCCCTGCCGATCGCGCGGAAATCCGCTGCTTCCGCGTCCCCATTCGAGCGGCATGGTGAACGCGAAGTTTCCAAGTCGAACGATTATGGTTTCGAAAAGGTGGACACGCGCGATCGGCACGATCGAAACACGTGCGCGGCCCGTCACCTGCCCCAATCGCCAGCAAATCGCCACCAAGATGATTCGAATTTTCACTAATCGGCACACCGGCCATTTAATCGCCTCTGCTAGGACTGTCGGCAGACCGCGAATGCAATCGCGGCGCCAAAAGGCGAATCGAACGGGACGGGGTCGACATGTTCTTTCTGCTGCGTTTGACATTCTGGCTGGGCCTCGTGCTCGTGCTGTTGCCGCGAGAGCCGGGAGCCGATCACCACAAGACGTCACAGCTCGGCGCATCCGAGGCGATCTCGGCCGCAACCGCGGCCGTCGCCGACATGAGCCAGTTCTGCACGCGTCAGCCGGCTGCGTGCGAAGCCGGCGGCCACGCCGCAGCGATCATCGGCGAACGCGCCCAGGGGGGCGCGCGCAAGGTCTATCAGTTCCTGATGGAACAGAACGCGGACGATGCCGACAAGGCCCGCACCGAGCGGACCGGATCGGTCAACGGCAACCGCGCCGCTCCGTCGGCGGATACGCTCACGGCCGCTGACCGCCGGCTCGACTGGCGCGCCGTCGGAAGCTAGCGCGCGCCACAAGAAACCACCGTTCCCGATATCGCTTTCGGCAGCCGGCGATCTCATATATGCCATGTGTGACGGTCCGGAATGGTTCCGGACCATCCAACCATGGACCAGCTTGTGACCACGATTGACGAGATCCGCGACAATTTCAGTCTGCTAGACGACTGGGACGACCGCTATCGCTACGTCATCGAGCTCGGTCGTGAGCTGACACCTCTTCCGGAAACCGAGCGGACGCCCGAAAACAAGGTGCAGGGTTGCGTCAGCCAGGTGTGGCTGTCGCGGGATATGGCGCACAATGCCGCCGGAGAACCGGTGCTGACCTATATCGGCGACAGCGACGCTCATATCGTGCGCGGCTTGGTCGCGATCCTGCTGGCGCTGGTGTCGGGCAAGACCGCGCGCGACATTCTTGCCACCGACGCCATTGCCGTATTCGACGAGTTCGGCTTTCGCGACCACCTCACGCCGCAGCGCTCGAACGGGTTGCGTTCGATGGTGGAGCGTATCCGGCGCGATGCGCAGGACGTTTTGGCCTCGGCCGCCTGAAGCCTCTTTGGCGCGTTTTCTTTAACCGCGATGAATGCCGCCGGCCGCTCATTCCTCGGCCAGCCAGACGCGGATCGCGCCCTGCGCAGGCCCCCTTAGTTCCTCCCCGAGCCCATAGTGCCGCGCCAGCCGCGCAAGCCCAAGCTGCAGCACGACCTTGGCTGAACGCAACGGCCAGCCGCGCTCGCGTTCGATGTCCTCAAGCCGGCGCAAGAAACAGCAGACGTCGATCAGCAGGCCCGAGAATTCAGGCCCCACGGCCTTGAGCGCATGCTGCACTCGCTGGCGGGCTGCGATGGCGGCGTCGATCGCCGCTCCCGCACCCCCACCGCCTGCACCAGAGCCACGCGAGACCGGCTGCTCCCAGCTCGAGGTGACGCGCGGCCCCAGATTGGCGCGGGTGAAATCGGCGCGCAGCCGCTCTCCTGCGATGAACTCCACACTGCTGATCAGAGCCTGGCCGTCTCGTCCCTTGCGCCGCGCAAGCCACCCGAGCGGGCTTTCGCCGTCATTGACCGTGACGGTGGCGGTCTCGGTTCCAGCGACGATCTCGCGATACGCCAAGTTCAGATGCTGCGCCCGGAACGGGCCGATCTCAGGCGGATGCTCCGGCGCCATCGCTGACGCTTGGCGTCGGCGGGACATCCGCTGTCCCCTGCTCATCGGCGACCTCCCACGGCGGATGCGAAGGGGATCCGATTGCGACAGATGCGTTCAAGCGCCGTCACGCGGCGGTCGAACCAGGCGTCATCGCGGCGATCCTCGACCACCTGGCAGGCATGGGAGACAGTCGTGCGATCCCGGTGGAAGGCGCGACCGACGGCGGCGAAATCCAGCCCGTAACCGACATGCGCAAGGTACATCGCCACCTGCCGCGCTCGCGCGACGTCGCGCACGCCCCGACCGTGCGCCAGCATCAGCCGAGCTTCAACGGAGAAATCCCTCGCCACATGCACCACGATCTGCTCGCACAGCTCCCGGCATATGGCAGACGATGGAACAGCCGCCCCGGAAGCCTGCGGAAACCGGGACAGGGTCGAAAAACTGGTCATCGCGCAACCCTTACTAGGATTATTTACCTATATCCTAGCGCAAGCCTCGGCTCCGGGGATAACTATTCCCAGAGCGCCTCTTGGTTGATCGAAGCGACTGTTTTCGCTTGCCTATCCGCCGTTGCACGAAAATTCAGCGCGCCTTGCCGGAGCGGCGCTGCTGACCGAGCCCCATCTTGCGCGCGAGCTGCGAGCGTTCCACAGCATAGTTCGGCGCCACCATCGGATAGTCGGCCGGCAGGCTCCACTTCTCGCGATACTGTTCGGGGCTCATGGCGTATTGCGTCCGCAGATGGCGCTTGAGCGACTTGAAGCGCTTTCCGTCCTCAAGGCAGATCAGATATTCGGGCGTCACCGACTTCTTCACCGGGACTGCGGGCTTGACCGGCTCCGGCGCGGTTTCCGCTCGGCCGGTCGAAACGCGAACCAGGGCGGTATGCACCAAAGCGATCAGCCCGGGGATCTCCGATGCCACGGTGGAATTGTTGCTGACATAGGCGCTTACGATATCCGCGGTCAGATCGACCAGCGTCTTGCCGGTGCTTTCCGTCATCGTCGAACTCTTCAAGGCTGCATGACAGCTACTGTCAGGGATGACGCTCGAGATGCGCCCTCAGTTCATCGATTGACGCGAACCGCATCATGCCCTCAGGCATTTCGGCCTCGATCGAGCCATCCGAGAACAGCGAATAGGCCATGCCGTCGACCACGCCGGACTTCACCACCGTCACCCTCGGCTTTTCCGGCGACGGCTCGACCTGCGGCGGCGCCACGTCGCCGTTGGATTGCGACGCGCCTCTGACCGGATGCGCCGTCTCGCGCCGCTCCGGCGACGGACCGCTCGTTCCGCGCTCGGGAGCGGGCATGGCGGGCTCCCTGCGTGGCGAAACCAGGACGCTCTCGGGCGGGGTCAATTCGGAGTAAGCACCGGGCGGCGGGGCATCCCCTTCGGCCGCCTCGGCGGCGCGCTGGCGTTCCCTCTCGCGCTCCCGGCGCGATGACGACACGAACAGCAGGCTGCGCCGCGGCTTCGCAGCTTCCCCGTCCGATGGCGTCGGCTCGGGCACAATATCAGGCGTCTGGGCGCGGGGCCGTTCGCGAAGGCCGGATTCGGGGGCAGACGGCCGGGTCGGAGCCGAAGGGATGGCTGCCCCGGACGGCAGCGGCATCAGCGCCGGCTCCGGTCCCCGCTGCGCCGCGGCATCCTTGACCGGCCCGGCCGGCGCGGGCGGCAGCGGAGGCACAGGCCAGTTCACCGCAGGCGCGGGCGAAGCGGGAGCAGCCGAAGCCCGCGACAGGCGCCGCAACTCGCGGGCGACCATCGCCATCCCGACCAGCAGCAGGCCGGTGCACGCCACCATCGCTCCGGCAACGATCAAGGTGTTGCCGAAGCTGAAATCCTTGATCGGAATGCCATAGACGAGGGTCAGCAGACCGCCCGCCAGCACAACAAGTCCCATAACCAGCAGCATGACCATCGACTTTCGCCCACTCCCGCGGGGAATGCGCCTCCGCTCCGGAGCTACCCACGGTAGTTTCTTATTCAACGCACGCCAAAACGGCAATGCCGCCTGCCCGCGCAGCCGGGACATTAACAACGAAAAAGTCGCCGCGAGGTTGCCGCAATTGTTGCACTGCGCCGGAGAAAAGGCGCCACAATTGCAAATTACTTTTTTACTTCGCTGTGCTAGACGGAGCCCCCGGAGAGAGGCTGACCGCATACACTGCGGAGCCTTCAGGGACGCCGGGCCAGACTTATCATGTCAACCCTTACGACACTCGCGTCGGAAGTGCCTGCACGGCGCTCGACCGAGACTGTCTGCGATGACCTCGCGGCAATTGTACTTGTCGTCATCGGCGTGATCGCCGCCTTCACCTTCCGCGATTACGGCCTCGGCTGGGACGATTACACCCACGCCGAATATGCCGATCTGCTGCTGCGGATGTACGGCTCCGGCTTCACCGACCGCGATGCCCTGTCGTTCGCGAACCTCTATATGTATGGCGGCGGCTTCGACATGGCGGCGGCGCTGCTGCACAAGATCGTGCCGTTGGACGTCTTCCAGACGCGCCGGCTGATGGGCGCAATCGTCGGGATGATCGGCCTCGTCATGGTGTGGCGGCTGGCGCGACGCGCCGGCGGCCCCATCGCCGGGCTCACGGCCATGCTGCTGCTTGCGCTCTGTCCGGTTTTCTACGGTCATACCTTCATGAATCCGAAGGATGCGCCGTTCGCGGTGGCGATGACTGTCCTGATGCTCGGCCTGGTGCGGCTCGTGCAGGAATATCCTTCGCCGTCGCCTCGCACCGTTCTGATCGTCGGCCTCGGCGCAGGATTATCGCTCGGCTGCCGCGTGCTCGGCGGCCTTACGCTGATCTATGCAACCGTGGGTTTTCTGCCGTTGCTCATCAACGACATCCGCGTGTCCGGCGCGCGCACCGCCGCACAGCGGCTCGGACATGCAGGCGTGCTGCTGCTGCCCGGCCTCATTGTCGGCTATCTGGTGATGGCGCTGATCTGGCCATGGTCGATCATCGAGCCCGCCAACCCGTTCCGCGCCGTCACCTATTTCTCGCACTTCTTCGAAAAGCCATGGAAGGAAATGTTCGACGGCGTTCTGGTGTCCGTACCCGATATGCCGTGGTCGTATCTGCCGACCCTGTTCACGCTGCAACTGCCGGAACCGCTGATCATCCTCACCACTTTCGGCATCGCGGGCACGATCCTGGTTCTGATACGGCGCGAAACCTCGCCGCGCGATCGCTCGATCCTGCTCATGCTGACGCTGGCCGCGATCCTGCCGCTGGCGATCGCGATGGTGAAACGTCCGGCGCTCTATAACGGCATCCGCCATTTCATCTTTGTCATTCCGCCGATGGCCGTGCTCGGCGGAATCGCCTTCGCCGGCATTTTGCGGCGGACCAAAGGGCGCGCGCTCAAGGGCGCGTGGATCGGCCTGTTCGCGATCGGCCTGCTGATGCCGTTGAGCGAAATGATCCGGCTGCATCCCTATCAGTACACTTACTTCAATCACACCGCCGGCACGGTCCGGCGCGCCGACAACCTGTTCATGCTCGACTACTGGGGACTGGCGTTCAAACAGGCGTCCGAAGGGCTGCGGTCCTATATCGCCGAGCACAGGCTGACGCCGCCGCAGGGGCGCAAATGGAAGGTCGCGGTCTGCGGCCCGCAGCGCCCGGCGCAGGTCGCGCTCGGCCCCGAATTCGATATCGGCTGGGACAGCCATGCCGCCGACTTCGCGATGACGCTCGGAGAGTTCTACTGCAAAGGTTTGAGCGCGCCGGTACTGGTCGAAATCGACCGCGACGAGGTGATCTACGCCCGCGTCTATGACATTCGCGGCCAGAGCATCGCGACACTGCTGGTGACACCCTGACCGCCACGATTGCGATGACTATGATCGCCCTGCCTCGGCGAAGGCCGCGAGAATGCGCGCCCATGAGCGCGTGCCCCTCTCGAAGCTCTTGAGATCGTACTTCTCGTTGGGCGAATGGATATTGTCGTCGTCCAGCCCGAAGCCGACCAGCACGCTGTCGAGGCCGAGCGTAGCCTTGAAATCGGCGACGATCGGGATCGAGCCGCCGCAGCCGATCAACTGCGCCTCGCGACCCCATTCGTCGGTCAGCGCCTGCTTGGCGGCCGCCAGCGGCTTCATCGTCCAGTCGAGCGAGATCGCCGGCGCTCCCGCGTGATCGATGAAGTCAGCGCGGCAATCCTTCGGCAGCCGCGCCGTGACGAACGCGCGGAAAGCGGATCGGACGGCTTCGGGGTCCTGCCCCTCGACCAGCCGGAACGACACCTTGGCGGAGGCGTGCGACGG
>JBEBWH010000007.1:0-22350 GCA_040392305.1 Bradyrhizobium sp.
TGCGGACAGGGCTGTTAAGTCTCTGAGATCATTTGGGGGATCGTCTAATGGTAGGACTGCAGACTCTGACTCTGCCTGTCTAGGTTCGAATCCTAGTCCCCCAGCCAACGCATCAAAATTCATCTTGGATATCAACAGCTTGCGGTAATCAACTCGCGGACTGGAGCGTTTTGCCCAGCAGCGTCGGCGCACAGCCCGGCGGCAGGCTGGCGCGCAGCGAGCGGACGATCGTCTCCGCTTCCAGTCCCCGCACGACAAACACCAGAAACGAGGCGCGATCGCCGTCGGGCCAGCGATCGAGATGTTCGGGAAAGTAGGCCAGGTGGTGAATGCAGTTGATCACCACCGGCGCGCTCGCTTGCTCGACCGCAACGAATCCCTTGATGCGCAGAATGCGATCGCCATGCCGATGCAGCAGCAGCGACAGCCAGATCGCGAATCGCATCCAGTCGAGTTCGTGGTCGAAGCGCAGGCAGAACGTGACCGGACGAAGTTCGTGATCATGCGCCGCATCGGCGCCATGCGCATGCGCGTGTCCGCCTGCATCCGACGACGCCTGCCACTGCGCGGCCAGCCGGTCCGCGCGCAGGACCGGCGGATCGGCGATGATGTCGTGCAAAGGCCGCTCCGACGACAGACAGCAGGCGACAATCGGACAAATGCGGGCCACCAGATCGCGCGCCGCCTCGATCTGCGCCGCTGATGCGAGATCGCTCTTGGTCAGCAGCACCACATCGGCGGCCTGAATCTGGCGGCGGTAGTCGGCGGTCGCCGTTTCGGATGCGTCGCTATGCAGGCAATCGACCAGCGTCAGCACCAGATCGACGCGCAGATGATTGGACAGATAGGGATCGGACGAAATCGTCGCGATCGCCGGCAGCGGATCGGCAAGGCCCGACGTCTCGATGATGATCCGCCGCCGCAACGCCGCATCGACATCGAGCTCCAGCAGCGCGCGCAGCTCCTGCCGCAGATCGTCGCTCGCGGTACAGCACAGGCAGCCATTGGCCATCAGCACCACCGGCGACGGCCCCTCGCGCAGCAATCGATCGTCGACGCCAAGTTCCGCCACCTCGTTGATGAGGAGCGCCGTGCCCGCAAGGCTCGGATGCTGAAGCGCGGCGCGCAGCAGCGTGGTCTTGCCGCTGCCAAGAAAGCCGCACACGATGATGACCGGAATGCGCGAGTCCATAAGCCGCCCTCACTCCCCGGGCCGGCGGTGGCCGTTGCGAAGCTCCATCGCCGCGATGAAATCCGGCGACAGCGGATCGAGCCGCGTGCCCACCAGACGGTCGGCGCTGCGCCAGACATCGGGCAGCGACCCGACGATCTCCTGCGCGCCCGCAGGGCTTCCCACCACCCATGACGACTGCATCCAGTCGCTCACCGTCACCCCCACCGTGCGCGTGAAGGCGGAGATGGCGGCGGCCTGCGACAGCCGCACCGCCGCCAGCGGCCGCGCGGACTGGCCGGACGGCAGGCGGCCCGCGTCCGACCAATGCGGGACGTTGCCCCACAATCCGCACATGCCGCACATGGCTAGCCCTTGAACGGATGGCGGCGGTCAAACTCCTCGGCGATCTCCCGCATCGTCTTGAACGCGACGCCCGGATGCCGCGCCATGTGATCGATCAGCCGCTCCAGCATCATCAGCACCTGCGGGCGGCCGGCGACGTCCGGATGCAGGCAGAAGGTGAACACCGCCTCGTCCATCTCGCGATAGACCCAGTCGAACTGCTCGCGCCACAGCTCCTCGATATCGCGCGGGTTCATGAAGCCATGGCTGTTCGGCGACTTCTTGATGAACATCATCGGCGGCAGGTCGTCGAGATACCAGCTCACCGGAATTTCGATCAGCCGCGTTTCGGTGCCGCGCTGCAGCGGCTTCATCCATTCGGACGCATTGCGGCCATAGTCGATCGGCGTCCAGCTATCGCCGACGCGCAGCCGGTAGCATTCGAAATCGCGGTGCATCATGCTGTGGTCGTAGAGAATGCCGCGATCGAGCAGAAGCTGCGGCGTGTTCGCGCTCAGCTCCCACCACGGCGCGGCATGGCCGACCGGACGCTGGCCGGACAGGCCGACGATCAGCTCGATGCATTTGTCGAGCACCTCGGCCTCCTGCGTCGGCGACATCGCCAGCGGATTCTCGTGGGTGTAGCCGTGCAGCCCGACCTCGTGGCCGCGCTTCACCACTTCCATCATCTGTTCGGGAAACGTCTCGATCGAGTGCCCCGGAATGAACCAGGTGGTTTTCATGCCGTAGCGTTCGAACAGGCGCAGCAGCCGCATGCTGCCGACCTCGCCGGCGAACATGCCGCGCGAAATATCGTGCGGCGAGTCCGCTCCGCCGAAGGTGCCAATCCAGGCAGCCACGGCATCGACGTCGACGCCGAAAGCGCAGGAAATTTTCTTGGTCATGACCTCGCCTCTCATGTGATCGGAATCGGGATGGGTGGAAACGGTGAGCGGCTTCGCCGCGCGATGAGCCCGCCGCTGGGCCGAGCGCCTTTCAGGCGCAACCGGGAGGGGGCAGATGTCGCCTTGCGCTCGCATCGCGACAAACGGTATATTTTCGGCTTGGCATCACTTTTGGTTATCCGTGGCGCATGAAACGCAAGCTTCCGCCGTTACTGGCTCTTCGCGCCTTCGACGCGGCAGGACGACACCTGAGCTTTTCCAAGGCGGCGGAAGAACTCAACGTCACGCAAGGCGCGATCAGCCGCCAGATCAAGCTGCTCGAGGAATTCCTGCATGCGCCGCTGTTCCGCCGCCTGACGCGTCGGATCGAACTGACGCCGTTCGGCCAGAACTACCTCGCCGCCACCAAATGCGCGTTCAACGATATCGAAAGCGCCACGGTTCAGGGGCTGCGCGAGTGCCGCTCGATGTCGGTCAGCGTGCTGCCGTCCATCGGCGCGCTGTGGCTGCTGCAACGCCTGACCTCGTTCATGATCGGTTATCCCGATATCCGGCTGCAGGTCTCGACGTCTCTCGAACCCGTCAACTTCGAACGCGACGGCATCGATCTGGCGATCCGCGTCGGCAAGCTGCCCAATATCGACTATTGCGCCACCGGATCGCAGATCACGTTCCGCATGGCCGAGAGCTGGGACAACGTGAAAGCGATCCATCTGTGGGACGACTTCATCACGCCCGTCTGCAGTCAGCGCTATCTCGACAGGCATGGCCCCGTCGCCTCGATCGAAGATCTGCGCTCGCACCATCTCATTCATAATATGAGCCGTCCCGACTGCTGGCCCGCGTGGATGATGGCAAGCGGCGTCGAACCGTTCGAGGGCACCAGGCGTCTCGACGTCAGCCATTCCTTCATGGCGGTTCTCGCCGCCCGTGAAGGTCGGGGCATCGCCTGCGTTCCGACGCTGGAGATCGAACCGCTCGACTGGCGTTCCGAGATGGTGCAACCGTTCAATCTCCACCTCCGCAGTTCGGGCGGATACTACCTGCTTCATCCTCTTCACAACGCGCTGTCGCCGGAGATCAAGCTGTTCTCCAACTGGCTCGTCGAGCAGCCGGCGATGTCCGCCGAGGACCACTGAACTGGCAGCCCCCGTGCAGCACATCGCCGTCACCGCCCGGCCGCGTCACTTGACGAAGGAGCATGCGCCGGGGACAGCGGCCGAGAATGCCTCCTGCCCCGGCACCACGGCGCGAATGTTGTAGTAGTCCCACGGATATTTCGATTCCGCCGGCGACTTCACCTGCATCAGATACATGTCGTGGACATGCAGGCCATCCGGGCGGATGTGGCCGTTCTTGGTGAACACGTCATTGACCGGCGACGACTTCATCTTCGCCATCACCTTGGTGGTGTCGTCGCTGCCGACCGCGTCGACGCTCTTGAGGTAATGCGTCACGGCCGAATACATCGCGGCATGGATCATCGTCGGCATGCGCTTGGTCTTCTCGAAGAAGCGCTTTGACCAGGCCCGCGCTTCGTCATTGGCGTCCCAATAGAAGCCCTCGGTCAGCAGGATGCCCTGCGCCTGCGACAAGCCCATGCTGTGCACGTCGGAAATGAAGGTCAGCAGCGAGGCGACCTTCTGCTTGCCGCTGCGGGTGATGCCGAATTCGCCGGCGCCCTTGATGGCGTTGACGGTGTCGTTGCCGCCATTGGCCAGCGCGATGATCTTGGCGTCCGAGGACTGCGCGCGCAGCAGATAGGACGAGAAATCGACCGTGTTGAGCGGATGGCGCACGGCGCCGAGAACCTTGCCGCCGGATGCCGTCACCAGATCCGCGGTCGCTTTCTCAAGCCCGTGTCCGAACGCGAAATCCACCGTGAGGAAATACCAGGTATCGCCGCCGTCCTTGAGCAGCGACTTGCCGATCACGTTGGACAGCGCGGTCGCGTCATACACATACTGAATGCTGTTCGGCGTGCAGGCGTCGGTCGTCGCCCGCGTGGTGCTGACGCCGCCCAGCACGACGATCTTGTTCTTGTCCTTGGTCAGCGACATCACCGCCAGCGCAACGCCGGAATTCGAGATATCGAAGATGGCATCGACATTCTCGGTGTCGTACCAGCGACGCGCGATATCGACGCCGATGTCGGCCTTGTTCTGATGGTCGGCGCTGACGATCTCGATCGGCGTGCCCTTCACCGTCTTGCCGAAATCCTCGACCGCCATCCGGATCGCGACCAGCGAGCCGTTGCCGGAGAAGTCTGAATAGGGGCCGGTCATGTCGGTCAGCACGCCGAGCTTGACCACGTTGCCGCTCATGTCGCCGGCCACCGCGGGGATGACCGCAGCGCTCGCCATCGCCCCGAGGCCTAAGACGACCGCAGCGGCCTGAGCCAGAAATCGATCGCGAAAATGCATGTTGCCCTCCACCCTCACAAAAGAAGCCTGTTTGAGGTATGAATACCGGCGGGCTTTTGCGGCAACAAACGATTAAATTCTCGCCATACATGACCTCCGCTCATCCATGCGGCGATCGTGGCGCGGAACAACTCAGGGCTGTAGCAGCCGACGCAAGGCGAGGGGCGGCGGGTTTCGCGGCGGCCGAATGCAGACATCTGTGCCGACCGCCTTAACAGTTTGTGCAGTCCGCTCCCGTAACATCCCCGGTACTTTCATCGGCGGCGACGGCCGCTTCCTTGGGGGATGACAGGGTTGTCTGGCGTCGTGCCATTCGGGCAGGTGACGGAGGTGCGCGGCTCGTTCGCGCGCATCGGCCTGCGCGTGCCTGAACAGGCCCGGACGCCTGATGATCGGGCCACGGTCGGCTGTTTCGTCAGCATCCGCTGCGCGGCAAGCACCCTGATCGCGATGATCACCGAGGTCTCGCGCCAAACCAGCGGCGCGATCAGCGCCGGCGCCGACTTTCTCGGCGAGATCAGTCGCGACGGCCAGCGGCTGCGCTTCGAGCGCGGCGTGACCAGCTATCCGATGATCGGCGACGCCGTCGAACTGACCACGCAGGAGGAGTTGCAAGCCGTCTACGCTCCGTCCGGCAACACGCAGATTAATGTCGGCCAGTTGCAGCAGGATTCATCCGTCACCGCCTATGTCGATGTCGAGGAAATGCTGAGCAAGCATTTCGCCCTGCTCGGCTCCACCGGCGTCGGCAAATCGAGCGGCGTTTCGCTGCTGCTCAATGAAGTTCTCAAGGCGCGCCCCGAGCTGCGCATCTTTCTGCTCGACGTCCACAACGAATACGGACGCTGCTTCGGCGACAAGGCGCAGGTGCTGACGCCGCGCAATCTGAAGCTGCCGTTCTGGCTGTTCAACTTCGAGGAAATCGTCGACGTGCTGTTCGGGCGCAGGCCCGGCGTGCCGGAAGAGCTGGAAATCCTCACCGAGGTCATTCCGATCGCCAAGTCGCTCTACGCCCGCTTCCAGACCACCGGGCGGATCGCATCGCGCACCGAAGAAACCACGGTCGACTACGCGCTCGATGCGCCGGTGCCCTACCGTCTCGCCGACCTGATCGGCCAGATCGACGCGCGCATGGGCAAGCTGGAAAACCGCGCCTCGCGGATGGTCTATCACAAGCTGATCTCGCGCATCGAGACCGTGCGCAACGATCCGCGCTACGCCTTCATGTTCGACAACGCCAATCTCGGCGGCGACACCATGGCCGAGGTCATCAGCCAGCTGTTTCGCCTGCCGGCGCGCGGCAGGCCGATGACCATCATGCAGCTAGCAGGCTTCCCGGTCGAAGTGGTCGATTCGGTCGTGTCGGTGGTCTGTCGCATGGCGTTCGATTTCGGCCTGTGGAGCGACGGCGCCTCGCCGCTGCTGTTCGTCTGCGAGGAAGCCCATCGCTACGCGTCCGCCGATCGCAGCGCGGGCTTCGGCCCGACCCGCAAGGCGGTATCGCGCATCGCCAAGGAAGGCCGCAAATACGGTGTGTTTCTCGGGCTGGTGACGCAGCGTCCGGCGGAGCTCGACGCCACCATCATCTCGCAGTGCTCGACGCTGTTTGCGATGCGCCTCGCCAATGAGCGCGACCAGGCGCTGCTGCGCTCGGCCGCGTCCGACGCCGCGGCGAACCTGCTGTCGTTCCTGCCCTCGCTCGGCACGCGCGAAGTGCTGGCGTTCGGCGAAGGCGTCGCGCTGCCGACGCGGCTGCGTTTCAAGACCGTGCCGGCCGAACAGTTGCCGCGCGGCGAGGCGAGCCTCGCAAGCCTCGCCTCGGCATCGCGCGAGCACGATCTCGATTTCATCCGCTCGGTGGTGGAACGCTGGCGCGGCGCCTCGAGGCATCGCGACCTGACCGGCGACACCGGCGGCGGCCCGTTCGCCGAGCGGATGCGAGAGGCCCCCGCCAATCCGCCGCTGCTGCAGCCGTCGCTGGGGCTCGATCCGGACCGTTTCCAGCTCCTCAAGAAGCCGTTGCGCTGACGCTTTCCTGGCGGGCAAAACCGGGTACAGTTGGTGTTTCTGTCTGCAACGGATCCCAATGATGACCCAGCCACCGATCAGCCGTTTCCCCGTTCCTTCGCTCCAGTCGCTGCCGGACGATATCCGCGAACGCATCATGGCCGTGCAGGAGAAGGCGGGCTTCGTCCCCAACGTCTTTCTTGCGCTGGCGCACCGGCCGGACGAATTCCGCGCCTTCTTCGCCTATAACGACGCGCTGATGGAGAAGGATGGCGGCCTCACCAAGGCCGAGCGCGAGATGATCGTGGTCGCGACCTCCGCCGCCAACCAGTGCCATTATTGCGTCGTCTCCCACGGCGCGATCCTGCGCATCCGCGCCAAGAATCCGCTGATCGCGGATCAGGTCGCGATCAACTACCGCGCCGCCGACATCACCCCGCGCGAGCGCGCGCTGCTCGATTTCGCGATGAAGGTGTGCCTTGAGGCCTACGCCGTCGCCGACGCCGATTTCGCGACGCTCGCCCAGCACGGTTTCAGCCAGGACGATATCTGGGACATCGCCGCGATCGCCGCCTTTTTCGGGCTCTCCAACCGGATCGCCCATGTCGCCAATATGCGCGCCAACGATGAGTTCTACCTGATGGGACGGCTGCCGAAGAACTCAGGCTGATCCATGATCGAGTGGTCCGATACCCTGATGCGGCTGGGCGCGGCGACGCTGGCCGGCGGCGCGATCGGCCTCAATCGCGAACTCAACGACAAGCCGATCGGCGTCCGCACGCTGGGGCTCGTCGGGCTGGCCTCCGCGCTCACGGTGCTGGTCGTCGGGCTGGATGACGGCACCGCTTATGTTTCCGACGCCACCAGCCGCGTCATTCAGGGGCTTCTGACCGGAATCGGGTTTCTTGGCGCCGGCGTCATCGTGCAGGGCCGGCATCACGGCCATGTCCATGGCCTGACCAGCGCCGCCTGCGTCTGGCTGACCGCCTCCGTCGGCATCGTGTGCGGCCTCGGCCAGTGGCAGCCGGTCATCGCCTGCCTCGCCATTGCGCTGCTGCTGCTCATGACGGGCGGCCCGATCGAAAAACTGTTCCGCCGCGTCATGAGGTTCCGCAAAGATGAGGAACCGGAGCCCTGACCGAGAGGTATGGGCCTCGCATCGGCGGTGGGATACACTGCGGCGGCAATGCAGCGGCCAGCGATGAACCAGAACAACTCCCGCATCCTCCGCTACCGGCCCCGGACGTCCGCGCACCCGCCGGGCGCAAGGTCGGTTGCGCACGGCGCCACGGCCGATCTCGATCTCGGCCACGATGTCGAGACGGCGGCGGAATTTCGCCACCGCATGTCGGTTAATCTCGCAGCCTTCGCCTTCACGGTGGTGTTGACGTCGATCGGCATCTGGCTCGCGATCAGTATCGCAGATCTGCGCAAGGCGCAGGACTGCGTGCTGATGGGCCGGCGCAACTGCGCCGAAATCCCGGCCCCGACACTGTCCCGCGCGCCATCCGGCCCGGCGCGAATACCGCTCGCCAGCACCCGGCCCGAAGACTGATCTTGCCCTGAATAGCCCCGGTCCAGTCGCCTCTCCTTAGCCGGGCCTCTTGATTTGGGTTGGCAGGGGAGAACGAAGCGGGGGCGTCAACCGGCATTGAACTCAAGCCGTCGCTCCGATATACGGGCTTTCACACCTGTTCGCGAAAGCAGGCACCGTTTGCCCGCGACGTCCGCGCCCGGCCGCTGGCTGGAATTACCTTCAGAATATCAAAGGCTTAATAATGTCCACGACATTCGATCAAGTCGCCAATATTATCGCGGAAACCTGCGACATTCCCCGCGACACGATCACGCCGGAAAGCCACGCCATCGACGACCTGGGAATCGACAGTCTCGACTTTCTCGACATCGCCTTCGCGATCGACAAGGCATTCGGCATCAAGCTGCCGCTCGAGAAGTGGACTCAGGAGGTCAATGACGGCAAGGCGACGACCGAACAGTATTTCGTGCTGAAGAACCTCGCCGCCCGCATCGACGAGCTGGTCGCCGCCAAAAGCGCCTGACCGGCCCATGCGACTCGAATACTTCCAGCTCATCGATCGGATCGCCGCGCTCAATGTCCGCGAACGCGCAATCACGGTCGAGGCCAACGTTCCCGAGCAGAGCACCATCTTCGAGGGCCATTTTCCCGGCTATCCGCTGATGCCGGGCGTGCTGCTGATCGAGGCCATGGCGCAGACCTCCGGCTGGCTCTTGATCGCGACCATGAATTTCGAGCGCATGCCGTTCCTGGCGGCCGTCAAGGAAGCCAAGATGCGCCGCTTCATCAATCCCGGCGAGAAACTCCAGATCGACGCCAGGCTCCTCCACGACGGCTCCGGCTACGCGATGACGGAAGCGAAAATCCGGGTGGACGGCAAGCTTGCGTGCAACGCCACGCTGACCTTCAGCCACATTCCGTTCCCGAACACGGAACTGCGCGGGCATATGGAGGCGATGGCGAGAAAAATCGGCTTTAACGAACAGGCAGCGAACAATGGCTGACAGCCGCACCCTGCAATCGGCTCCGGTCGAGGCGTGGATCACGGGAATCGGCCTCGCGACATCGCTCGGCGAGGGTCTCGACGCGCATTGGCAGGCGCTGCAGGACCGCCGCGTCAATGTCGACGAGCAGGCGTTCGCGCCTTACATCGTGCATCCCCTCGCCCCGCTGAGCTTCGACGCGCAGATCCCCAAAAAGGGCGACCAGCGCCAGATGGAAGCGTGGCAGCGCATCGGCACCTATGCCGCCGGCCTCGCGCTTGAATCGGCCGGCCTCAAGGGCAACAGCGAAATCCTGTCGCGCATGGACATGATCGTCGCCGCCGGCGGTGGCGAGCGCGATCTCGCGGTCGACAGCGCGATCCTCAATACTGAGGCCCAGACCAACGCCGCGCCAAGCTTCCTCAACGAACGCCTGATGAACGAGTTGCGCCCGACGCTGTTCCTGGCGCAGTTGTCGAACCTGCTCGCCGGCAACATCGCCATCGTCCACGGCGTCACCGGCTCGTCCCGCACCTTCATGGGCGAGGAAGCCGCGGGCTTTGACGCCGCACGCATCGCGCTGGCGCGGATCGCGGCCGGGCAGAGCGACATCGCGCTGATCGGCGCCGCGCATAACGGCGAGCGCAAAGACCTGCTGATGCTTTACGAGTTCGGCCATTTCAACACGACCGGATCGTTCAAGCCGGTGTGGGCGCGCGGCGACGGCCAGGCCGGGTTCGCGCTCGGCTCGGGCGGTGCGTTTCTGGTGATCGAATCGAAAGCGCATGCGCAGGCGCGCGGGGCGAAGCCCTTCGCCCGGCTTTCGGCGGTGGTTGCCGATCATGCCCGGCGCAAATCCGGCGGCGACGTGACCACGACGCTGAACCAGCTCTGGAACAAGCTCGGCGTCAACGATGCCGATGCGGCGATCATCACCGGCGCGACCGGGGCCGAACCCGCCACCGCCGAGGAGAAGGCGTTCCTCGCTGCCCATCCGAACGTTCCCGTCCGCGCCACCGCGACCGGCTTCGGCCATATGCTGGAAGCCCAGTTCCCGCTCGGCGTGGCGCTGGCAGCGCTGTCGCTGGCGCGTGGCGAACTTTTCCCGGCCAACGATCCGACCGGCCTGGAGATTGAAAAAACGGGCTCACCCTCCCAGATCATCGTCGTCGGCGCCGGCCACTGGCGCGGCGAAGGCATGGCGCTGGTCGAGGCAGTGCGCTGAAATCGAGACAGGATCGAACCATGACGGCAACCCGTGACAAATTCGGCCGGCCTATCGTTGTCGTCACCGGCATGGGGGTCGTGACCTCGCTCGGCGCAGGCAAGGACGACAACTGGACCAGGCTGTGCGCCGGCGAATCGGGCATCCGCACCATCACCCGTTTCCCCATCGAGGGGCTGCGCACGACGATGGCCGGCACGGTCGATTTCCTCAAGGTCGAGCCGTTTTCCTCGACCGACCTGAGCGAGCGGCTCGGCGACCTCGCGGCCGAGGAAGCCATCGCGCAGGCGGCGATCGGCGCCAAGGGCGACTTTCCGGGTCCGCTGTTTCTCGCGGTCGCGCCGGTCGAGGTCGAATGGCCGCAGCGTCAGGAACTGGCCCGCGCCGTCGATCGGGGCAGCGAGATCAATTACGACACGCTTCTGCAGGCGACCCATAGCGGCGCCTATGGCCACTATCATCGCCGTTTCCTGTTCGGTTCGGTCGCCGACGGACTCGCCGAGAAATACGGCACCAAGGGCTCGCCGATTTCGCTGTCCACCGCCTGCGCATCCGGCGCGACCGCGATCCAGCTCGGCGTCGAGGCCATCCGCCGGGGCGAAACCGACGCGGCGCTGTGCGTCGGCACCGACGGCTCGGTCAATGCCGAGGCCCTGATCCGCTTCTCGCTGCTGTCGGCGCTCTCCACCCAGAACGATCCGCCGCAGGCAGCCGTGAAACCCTTCGCCAAGAACCGCGACGGCTTCGTGATGGCGGAAGGCGCCGGCGCGCTGGTGCTGGAGAGCCTGGAGGCGGCGATCGCGCGCGGCGCGAAAATCCTCGGCGTGCTTGCCGGATGCGGCGAACTCGCCGATTCCTTCCACCGCACCCGCTCCAGCCCCGACGGCAAGCCGATCATCGGCTGCGTGCACAATGCGCTGGCCGATGCGGGGATCGCGCCGGAGCAGATCGACTACATCAACGCCCACGGCACCGGCACGCCGGAAAACGACAAGATGGAGTATCTCGGCATCTCCAGCGTGTTCGGCGAACTGGCCCAGAGCATTCCGGTCTCGTCCAACAAGTCGATGGTCGGGCACACGCTGTCGGCCGCCGGCGCGGTGGAGGCGGTGTTCTCGCTGCTGACGCTGGAGCACCAGCGCATTCCGCCGACCATCAATTACGACGTCCCGGACCCCGCTATCCCCTTCGACGTGGTTCCGAACCAGGCGCGTGACGCCCGCGTCACCGCGGTCATGTCGAATTCGTTCGGTTTCGGCGGCCAGAACGCCACGCTGATCCTGACCCGCGAGCCGGCCTGACCGCCGGCCTCGACCGCGGCCGGGAAGCGCCCGACGGTTGACGCCACCGCCCAAAGCGGTGATACGCACCCCATCCATCCGCCATCCGCAAAGCCCCGGAAACCTGTTTCATGCGCGCGCTGACCCTTATCGCCGACCGTCAACTGGAGATTGTGGAGACGGCCCCACCCGCCCCGCCCGCGCCCGGCGAGGTGCAGATCCGCATCAAGGCGGTGGCTCTCAACCACATCGATGTCTGGGGCTATCGCGGCATGGCCTTCGCAAAGCGCAAGCTGCCGCTGGCCGTCGGCGCCGAAGCCTCGGGCGAAATCGCCGCGGTCGGCGAAGGCGCGACGCGCTTCAAGGTCGGCCAGCCGGTGGTGATGTATGGCGCGCTGACCTGCGGCGAATGCCGCGCCTGCAAGGAAGGCCGCGACAATCTCTGCGAGAACGTCAACGGCATCATGGGCTTTCACGTCGACGGCTTCGCCCGCGAGCTGTTGAACCTGCCCGAGCGCCTCGTCATTCCGGTGCCGGAAGGCGTCAGCCTGCGCGACGCCGCCTGCGCGCCGATCGCCTTCTCGACCGTGCAGCACATGCTGTTCGACAATGCGAAGCTTGAGCCGGGCGAAACCGTGCTGGTGCATGCCGGCGGCTCCGGCATCGGCACCGTGGCGATCATGATGGCGAAGGCGATCGGCGCCACCGTCATCACCACCGTCGGCAGCGACGAGAAAATCGAAGGCGTGAAGAAGCTCGGTGCCGATCACGTCATCAACTACCGCACCGACCGCTTCGAGGGCGCGGTGCGCAAGCTGACGAAAAAGAAGGGCGTCGATGTCGTGTTCGAGCATGTCGGCGCCGACACCTTCCCCGGCTCGCTGCTATCACTCAAGCGCGGCGGACGCCTCGTCACCTGCGGCGCGACCTCGGGGCCGACGACGACGCTCAACCTGATGCAGCTGTTCCAGCAGCAGTATCGCATCATCGGTTCGTTCGGCGCCTCGATGCGCAACATCAGTGAGAGCCTCGACAAGATGGCGGCGGGCATCAAGCCGATCATCGACACCGAAGTGCCGCTGGACGATGTCGCCACGGCGCTCGCGCGCATGGAAAGCCGAAAGGTGTTCGGCAAGATCATCGTCCATTTCTGATGCCGCCGCGCTGGCTCATTCGCGTCCGCAACACGCTCAAGCTGGTCGGCGACTGGGCGATCGGCGGGCTGACGATTGCGCTGTTGCGTTTCACGCGGCTGTTCGATCCGATCGGCACCGCCAATCTGCTCGGCCGCATCGCGCGGCGGATCGGTCCGCTTCTGCGCGAGAACCGCATCGGCCGCGCCAATCTCACCGCAGCCTTTCCGGAAAAGTCTCCGGAGGAGATCGAGACCATTCTCGCCGGCGTGTGGGACAATCTCGGGCGCGTCGCTGCCGAGTTCGCGCATCTCGATCACATCTGGCAGTACGACCGCGCCCATCCCGAACTGAGCCGCATCGAAATCCCCGAGCGCACGCATGAGCTGTTCGCCAAGCTGCGCAACGACGGCAAGCCGGCGCTGATCTTCGCGAGCCATCTCGGCAACTGGGAGCTGCCGGCGCTGGCGGCGACCGCGCACGGGCTCGATACCGCCGTGCTGTTCCGCCGCCCCAATGTCGCCGCCGCCGATCGCGCCATCCACGAACTGCGCGCCGTGCAGATGGGGCAGTTGATCGCGACCGGGCCGGATGCCCCGTTCAAGCTGGCGCAGGCGCTGGGTGACGGCCTGCATGTCGCGATGCTGGTCGATCAATGGTACACGCGCGGGGTCGAGGTCACGTTTTTCGGCCGCAAGACCACCGCCAACCCGACGCTGGCGCGGCTGTTGCGCCAGATCGAATGCCCGGTTTACGGCGTGCGCATCGTGCGCCTGCCGAACCATCGCTTCCGCGCCGAGATGTCGGAAGAAATCACGCCGGTGCGCGATGCTAACGGCAACATCGACGTGCAGGGCACGATGCAGGCCATCACCTCGGTGATCGAGGGCTGGATTCGCGAGCACCCCGAGCAATGGCTGTGGCTCCATCGCCGCTGGCGGTAAACATCTTCGCTGGCTGTCATGCCCGCGCATTGCCGTTCAATGAACTGCGTTCTGACGAACGCCCCCACCCTGCCCTCCCCGCAAGCGGGGAAGGGATTAAGGGAGGGGTGGGTCGCTGGGGACGAAAGGGGGTTCACGCCCGTCTGTAACGGGCTATGGCCCAGCCATGACGGCTGAGAACGGCGAAAGGCTCTACCGCCCCGTCTTCACCCGCGTCCACAACCGGCTGATGGTGCGCTGCACGGCGGGCGGGCGCGCCATGATGATGAACAGCCGCTTCATCGTCGCCTCGTCCGGATAGATCGCCTTGTCGTTGATGACCGTCGGCGCGATCAGCTTCTGGCTCGCCAGATTGCCGTTGGCATAGGACAGGAAGTCGGAGTTCTTGGCCGCGACCTCGGGGCGATAAAGATAGTCGATCAGCGCGTAAGCCTCTTCGACATTTTTGGCGTCGGTCGTGATCGCCAGATTGTCGAAGAACATCTGCGCTCCCTCCTTCGGAATCGCATAGCCGATCTCGACCCCGTTGCCGGCTTCCGCCGCACGGCGGCGCGCCTGCATGATGTCGCCCGACCAGCCGACGACGAGACAGATCTCGCCGCTTGCCAGCGCGCTTAAGTATTCCGACGAATGAAACTTGCGGACCGAAGGCTGCACCTTGCGCACCACCTCGGCGGCCTTTTCGAGATCGTCGGGCTTGGTCGAATTGGGATCGAGGCCGAGATAGTGCAGCGCCGCCGGCAGGATGTCGTCGGCCGAATCCAGCATCTGCACGCCGCAGTCCTTGAATTTCGCCAGACTTTCAGGATCGAACACCTGCTTCCACGAGTCGATCGTCGCGCCCGGCCCCAGCACTTTCTCGACGGCCTTGACGTTGTAGCCGATGCCCGTCGTGCCCCACATATAGTTCGCGGCATGCTCGTTGCCCGGATCGTAGACCGCGAGCCGCTCGGTGATTTCTGGCCACGCGTTGACGAGGTTCGGCAGCTTGGCCTTGTCGAGCTTCCGGAACACTCGCGCGGCGATCTGGCGTTGCAGGAAGTAAGCCGTCGGCACCACCAGATCGTAGCCGGACTTCCCGGCCAGCAGCCGCGCCTCCAGCGTCTCGTTGGCGTCGAAGGTGTCGTAGACGACCTTGATGCCGGTTTCCCTGGTGAAGTCATCGAGCACGCCGGGCGCGATATAATTCGACCAGTTGTAGAAGTTGACCACGCGCTCCTGCGCCTGAGCAGGCTGCGTGGCGGTCAGACAAAGGCTCGCGAGTCCCGACATCAGCAAGGCAAACAGGCGGGGCTTCATCTCCAATTCGGCTTCTCCTTTGCGGGGGTGTGGAGGTTTGACGAAATCAGGCCAGCGCCAGCACGCGCGCCAGCCGCGCCATCGCGGCATCGAGCGTCGCGTCTTTCTTGGCGAAACAGAAGCGCACCACCGACGTCACCGCGTCTTCCTCATAGAAGGCCGAGACCGGGATCGCCGCCACCTTGTGATCGACCGTGATGCGCTTGCAGAACGCCTCGTCGCTCTCGGTCAGCTTCAGGGGCGCGAGATCGACATTGAGAAAATAGGTGCCCTGCGAGTCCAGCACCGGGAAGCCAATGCGCCGCAGCCCCGCCGTCAGCCGGTCGCGGCTGCGCGCCAGCTCCTTGCGCATCGAGAAGAAGTAATCATCGGGCTTGCCGAGGCCATAAGCCACCCCCGCCTGCAGATTCGGCGGCGTGGTGAAGGTCAAGAACTGATGCGTCTTGGCGACGACGCGCAGCAGTTCGGGCGCGGCGCAGATGAAGCCGATCTTCCAGCCGGTGAGCGAAAAGATCTTCCCCGCCGAGCCGATTTTCACGGTCCGCTCGCGCATGCCAGGAATGGCGATCAGCGGAATGTGCTCGCGGCCGTCGAATACGACATGCTCCCACACCTCGTCGCAGATCGCGACCACATCGAATTCCTGACAGTAGCGCGCCAGCAGTTCGAGATCCTCGCGCGGATAGACCACCGCCGCCGGATTGAGCGGATTGTTGAAGACGACGAAGCGCGTTTTCCTGTTGAAGACGCGGCGCAGCGCGTCCTCGTCGAGCCGCCAGTGCGGCGGCTCCAGCCGCACGAAGCGCGGCACCCCGCCCGCCTGCCGGATCAGCGGCACATAGGCGTCATACATCGGCTGGAACAGCACCACCTCGTCGCCGGGCTCGATCAGGCCGAGGATCGAAGCCGCCAGCGCTTCCGTCGCGCCCGACACCACCAGCACTTCGGCCATCGGGTCGAATTCGACATCGTGCCAGCGGGCGTAATGCGTGGCGATCGCCTTGCGCAGTTCCGGGATCCCCATCATCGACGGATACTGGTTGTTGCCGTGCATCAGCGCGTCGGCGGCGGCCTGCCGGATATCCTCCGGCCCCGGATCGTCGGGAAAGCCCTGACCGAGATTGATGGCGTCATTGTCGCGGGCGAGCTGCGACATCGCCTCGAACACGGTGACAGGCAGATCGGCGAACACCGGATTCATGATGCGGCCCGCGCGCCGCTGCGGGTGGGAAGTCCGGCAGCCTTCCACGCCAGCATGCCGCCGGCGAGATGCTTGTCATAGGCGCAACCCTGTTCCTGCGCGATCAGCGACGCCGCGACCGAGCGCTTGCCGGAGCGGCAGGCGAACACCACGTCGCGGCCGTTCGGCGCCGGAATCGCATCGGGATGAAAGGTCGACAGCGCCACCGCGACGGCGCCCGGATAAGCCTCCATCGCGACTTCGTTGGGCTCGCGGACATCGATGAGCAGATAGCGCCCGTCATTCACGCCGGCCAGCACCTCCTCCGGCGTCAAATTCTGAACCTTGAAGTCCGTCACCCAAGCCTCCGCATCCGCGATATCGCGCGCCACGTTCACCCCGGCGGGAGCGAAAATCAAGCGCCGTGAACGACGGAGGAACTTGTTGCCCGAAACGGGCGAAAGGCAAGACAAATCATGCGCGAGGCGGCCGCGCGGCCGTCAGGCGATGCCGATCGGGCGGATCGGCGAGCCGGTCGCGCCCGCCAGCCGCAGCGGCAGCGCCACGAACAGGATGCGCGGCAGCCGCTTCGCCGCGATCTCCTCAAGATTGAGGTTCTCGATGATGTGGACCCCGGCATCCACCAGCAGGATCGCATGAACCGACACGCCCGGCGTCGGCAGACATTCGAAGCCCGGCGTGTCCGATCCCATCAGGGTCGCGCCGCGCGCGAGCAGCCAGCGCGTCGCCGCCTCGCCCGGCCCCGGCAGACCGCCGCGCCGGCCGATGAACATCTCGGCGTCGCTCCAGTGCCAGGCCCAGCCGGTGCGAATCAGAACCGCGTCGCCCGCCCTGATCTCCGCGCCCGAAAGCGCCATCGCCGCCTCGATATCGGCAATGGCGATTTCCTCGGCAGGATTCAGACAATCGACGCCGCGCGCGGCGGCGACATCGAGCACCACCGCGTCTTGCAGGATCGGCGGAATGTCGGCCACCGACAATTCCCGATAGCCGTCGCGCGTCTCGACGTCGGCCACCTGCACGCCGCCATGCAGACAGCCGTTGCGCGAGAAATGGCCGAGCGCATCGATATGCGTTCCGGCATGGCCGGAGGTCACGATCACCTCATTGGCGAAGCTCGCGCCGTCGGCACGCTTCACCGGATGCGGATCGCCGTGGCGGCGGTGCAGCGCCATCGAGTACGGGATGTGCTGATGATACACCGGCATCGATGGCGCCATCGCATGCGACAGCTCATAGAGCTGCGCGCCTGCGGCCACGGCCCCGAGAATGCCTGCGTCAAAGCGCGGCAGCTTGCTGCTCATCCCGCCTCTCCTGTCGTGGGTCGTTACACGCCGATCTTCGGCGTGCTGTGCTTGTCGAGCCCGATGGCGATGTTCTTCTGCTCCATATAGATCTCGAAGGCATAGTCGCCGCCGTCGCGGCCGATGCCGCTGGCCTTGACGCCACCGAACGGCGTCGGAAGATGGCGCACGTTCTCCGAGTTCACCCATACCATGCCGGCCTCGATCCCTTGCGCGACGCGATGCGCGCGGCCGACATCGCCGGTCCAGATATAGGCGGCCAGACCGTAGCGGACATCGTTGGCGATGCGCAACGCATCCGCCTCGTCCTCGAACGGGATCGCGGTCAGCACCGGACCGAAAATCTCCTCCTGCGCAATGCGCATGGAATTGGCCGCGCCCGTGAACAGCGTCGGGCAGACGAAGTTGCCCAGTCCGTCGAGCGCGCGCTTGCCGCCGGTGGCGATCCGCGCGCCGTCGGCCGTGGCGGCGTCGGCGTAGCTCAGCACCTTCTCGACATGGCGCTTGTGGATCAGCGGCCCGATCTCGGTCGCCGGATCGAGCGGATGGCCGACCTTGATCTTCTCGACGCGTCCCTTCAGCTCGGCGACGAACTTGTCGTAGATCGAGCGCTGCACCAGCGCGCGGCTCGACGAGGTGCAGCGCTGGCCGTTGAGGCTGTAGATCATGAACAGCACCGCGTCACGCGCGCGATCGAGATCGGCGTCGTCGAACACGATGACGGGATTCTTGCCGCCCAGTTCGAAATGCACGCGCTTCAGGGTCGGCGCGCCCTGCGCCATGATGTGGCTGCCGGTGATCGATTCGCCGACGAAAGCGATCGCCTTGATGGCGGGATGCTCGGTCAGCGCCTTGCCCGCGCTTTCGCCGAAGCCGTGGACGAGATTGACGATGCCCTTCGGCAGGCCCGCGCCCTCGAACACTTCGCTCATGATCTCGGACAGGATCACCGCCGACAGCGGACTCCATTCGGCCGGCTTGTGCACGATGGTGCAGCCCGCCGCCAGCGCCGGAGCGATCTTCCACGTCGAGAGCATGAACGGCGTGTTCCACGGCGTGATGACGCCGACGGGGCCGATCGGCTGACGGAGCGTGTAATTGAGGTGCGTCTCGGTCGGCAGCGAAAGGCCGTCATTCGCGCCCGGCGCCTTGTCGGCATAGAAGCGGAAATTCTCCGCGCCGCGCAGCGCCGCCTTCGACATATAGCGGATCGCCTGGCCGCTATCGATGCTCTCCACCAGCGCGATTTCCTCGGCGCGCGCCTCGATGCGATCGGCGACGGTGTGCAGCAGTGCGCGGCGCTTTTCGCCCGGCACGTTCCGCCAGACCTTGAACGCCTCCTCCGCCGCGCGCGCGGCGCGATCGATCTCGGCCGCGCCGCCGGAAGCGACGTTGCACAGCACCGAGTTGTCGGAAGGATCGTAGTTCTCGAAGGTCTCCGTAGCCGTGACGGCCTCGCCGGCGATGCGATGCGGCACCGGGCTCTTCTTGAAGCGGGCGAGGAAACTCTGCGCCTTGCGCAGATTGTCGGTCAGGGCATCGCTGGCGAGAGGCTTGTTCATATCGCTCTCCTGTAAGGTCCACCCGTGGGGGGTGAGGAAATTTTCGCTCATGGCCGGAAGCGGCGGCACGCCCGCCCGGCCCGTCGCCAGATACTTAACGTGTTAAGTATATTCCCGCAAGCCCCTGCGTGAGGAGTCCGGTCATCATTTTGCGGCCAGCGTCCCGTCCGTGAATGCGACGTCGCCGCCCACGATGGTCAGGCGCGACTGCGCCGCCTCGATCTCCCGCGGCGGCAGCGCGAGAATATCGCGATCCAGCACCGCGATGTCGGCGAACTGCCCTGCCGCGAGACGGCCGCGGCGCTCCTCGTGCCCCATGACGAACGCACCGCCCGCGGTGTAGGTGGCCAGCGCCTCGTGCACCGTCAGCGCTTCCGCCGAATTGAGCACGAGCCCGTTCGCGGCCTTGCGGTCGATCGCGGCGGCGATCCCGAGATAGGGCGACAGCCCGCCGATCGGATGATCGGAGCTGCCGGCGATGACGATCCCCGCGTCGCGCAGCGTCCGTCCGGGATACAGAAGCTCCGCCCGGCTTTCACCCACCGCTTCGGCGAAAGATGCGCCGAGGCGGCGCAGAAAGCCGTATTGCGGCACGACCACCGCGCCGAGCGCCTGCACCTGCGCCACCGCCTTCGCACCGCGCACGGCGAAATGCTCCAGCCGGTGCCGCGTATCTCCGCGCGGCCACGCATATTGCGCGGCGGCGAGACAGTCGAGCCAATGATCGATGCCGCGATCGCCGATCACATGGGCGGCGAGCTGCCAGCCGCCGGCATGCCCCTCGATCACCTTGGCGCGCAGGTCCGACGGCTTCTCCATGAACAGGCCGCAAGTATCGCGATCCGCATAGGGTTCGGAAAACGCAGCGGTGCGCGCGCCGATGATGCCGTCGACGAAAAACTTCAGCGTGCGCACCTGCCAGCGATCGTCGATTCCGGATGGCTTGAGGTCGCGCTCGCGCGCCTCGGCGGGATCGATGCGCAGCATGAAACCCATGCGCAGCGGCAAGCCGCCCTGGCCGCGCAAGGCGTTCCAGATGTCCCATTCGACCTTGAAGCCGTTGTTGAAACCAACGGCGGCTTCGACCACCGCCACGATGCCGTAGCTCAGGCACTCGTCCGCCACCTTGCGGATCGCCGCGATGCTGCGCGCCTGCGATGGCGGCGGGATCAGCGCCGCAACGATGTCGGCGGCGTTCTCCGTCAGCACACCGGTCAATTCGCCATTGGCGCGCTCGATGGTGCCGCCCGGCGGATCGGGCGTCGTCGCGTCGAAGCGCGCGCGCGCAAGCGCCGCGGAGTTGGCGACGGAAAGATGCCCGCCGGTGCGCCGCAACAGTACCGGCCGCCCGCCGGACACCGCATCCAGTTCCTCGCGGGTGGGATGGCGACGCTCGGCGAGAAACTGCTCGCTGTAGTCGGCCGACATCACCCATTCGTCAGGAGCGGCGGCGGCGCAGGCGACGCGCAGGCATTGCAGCAGCGCCGCAATGGTGGCCTTGCGCGGGCCGAGCTGGACGTTGAGAACTTCCTGGGCGCGCATATAGAGGTGGGCATGCGCGTCGGTCAGGCCGGGCACGACGCGGCTGCCCTGCAGATCGATGGTGCGGCCGGCCGAGGGCGCGTCCTTGGCGCGGCCGATCCAGGCGATGCGTCCCGCCTCGATCAGCAGACTGTCCGCGCCCTCCTGCGCGACGGCGGCAAGACGGCCGCCGCGCAGCAGGATCGTGGCTGCCTTACTCGGCATCCTTCACCACGGCGATCATGTCGATCTCGATCTTGAGACCCGCGCGCGCCAGATGCGCGACGCCGACGGTGGTGCGCGACGGCGGGTCCTTCGGAAAATATTCGCGGAACACTTCGTTCATCGCCGCGAACTCGTTCATCATGTCGGTCATGTGAATGGTCATCTTCAGCGCGGTGTCGAGCGAAGCACCCCCGGCCTCCGCCAGCGCCTTGACGTTGTCGAGCGCGATGCGGGTCTGGGCCTTGATGTCGTCGGGGAATTCGCGCGTCACCGGGTCCGAACCGGTCTGTCCCGAAATGAACAGCAGCTTGTCCCAGCGGATCGCGGGCGAATAGGGAATGCCGGGACGCAGACCGGTGGGCGGAACAACGACAGTGCGTGACATACTATTTCCTTCTGGTGGTGGGATGTGATGATCAGTCTTCGGCCGCCGCCTCGCGATAGCGATCGCCCGCGCCGAGATAGGCGGCGAGCACGCGCGGATCCTGCCGCAGGCTTTCCGCTGGACCGGACGCGACGACATTGCCGACCTCCAGCACGAAACCGCGCTCGGCGACGGAAAGCGCGAGATTGGCGTTCTGCTCGACCAGAATGCCGGTCATGCCGGCGGCCTTGAGCCGGTCGATGGCCTCGAAGATTTCCTCGGTGATGCGCGGCGCCAATCCGGTCGACGGCTCGTCGAGCATCAAGAGCTGCGGCTCGGCCATCAGGGCGCGGCCGACCGCGACCATCTGCTGCTCGCCGCCCGACAGCGTGCCGGCAAGCTGCCTGCGCCGCTCCTTCAGCTTCGGCAGCAGCGCGTAGATGCGCTCCAGCGCCGACGTCATCCAGGCGCGGCCCTCATGGCGGCGCAGAAAAGCGCCGAGCCGCAGATGATCCTCGACGCTGAGGCCGGGAAACAGTTCGCGCCGCTCCGGCACGATGACGATGCCGCGCGCCACGCGCGCTTCCGGCTTGAGCGCCTTGAGATCCTCGCCATTGAACGTCACGGTGCCCGACTTCTGCGCCAGAACCCCCATCAGGCTGTTGAGCAGCGTCGTTTTCCCGGCGCCGTTCGGGCCGATGAAGGTGATGAACTCGCCGCGCGCGACAGAGAAGCTGATGCCGTCGATCGCGATGGCGTCGCCATAGCCAACGGTGAGATCGGCGACCTCAAGCAGCTTTGTCACGGGAACCTCCCAGATAGGCCGCAATCACCGCGGGGTTGGCCTGAACGTCCTTCGGCGAGCCCTGGGCGATGATCCTGCCGCGATCGAGCACGACGAGCCGCTCGACGCATCCCATC
>JBEBWH010000008.1:0-21599 GCA_040392305.1 Bradyrhizobium sp.
GCTGGTGAATAAGGCCGAGCAGATCAAGGATATCGCCCGTGTCGTGGAGCGCACGCGAATGGCGGAACTGACCCGCGATCATACGCTGAAACAGCAGCTCACGCGGTCCCAGGGCTTGGGATTGAGCCGATAGTCGGCGGTAACTGGCTCACCGTGATAGCGCCGGGGCAAGGGTTCCTGTCCTGGCATTAAACTCAGAAGGCAAACTTGGCCTGGCCTTTATCTTCGATAGGGCACAGCCGTGCGTGGGCGAGAAGGTCAGCGATCGAGCCGCCCTTGTCTCGCCAGTTATAGAAGGTGTCTTCCCCGAGAAGGACATAGTGCCATTCGGAATCGCTACGCTGCTCCGGGGGAAGGGCGTTGATTCGGTCGCACCATGCAACGGCAGCCTTGCGCTTGCGCAGCACGTTCGGGCTGGTAAGCTGGCCTAGCGCCTTTGTTTCTACCAGATAGATAGAGCCGCCAGCTCTCGCGAACCTACTTCCATCATTCCCTTAAACAGGGGCTCAAGCGTCTCCACAGTCAAATTACCAAGCAGGAGCCGCAGCAAGCTACTTTGCAGCCACGGAGACCCAGGATATGATTGCTGCATTCAAAGAGCTGCCTTCCAGGACCCGGGCATGCATCACGCTGCCTGTGGCAGTTCAACGAGCAAGACCTGGATCGCACGACTAGAGAAATTGCGGAATGAAAAAAGATATGGTCGATAACAATCTCGTCGATATCGGCAACCTCGTAATGCCCGAGAAGAAGTCGTTGTTTAACAATGCCCATGATTCCGACGACGGTACCTTGCGTATGCGTGTCAAAACCACATTGCGGAACTATATCTACAACGAACATTTCAAGTCTGGCGACAAGCTTACAGAGCGTGAATTGTGTACGCTTACCGGTGCCAGTCGATCGGTGCTTCGAGAGGTGCTGGTAAATCTTGAATCAAGCGGACTTATCGAGCGAAAGTCATTTCGTGGATTCCGCGTCGCCCGGCTAAGTGTAAGCAATGTCGAGGAGATCTTTGAACTTCGCAGCGTACTCGAGACGTTTGCCGCTGAGCTGTTTGTCGAACGCGCCAGCGACCAGGAGATAGCAGAGTTGAAAGCCTGCTTCCTGGCAATGGAGGATTGCGCCAGGAATTTCGTTCTGGAAAGGATGCGACTTGCAAAGGAGCAATATTTTGACGTGCTGTTTACGGGCGCGCGCAATCCGGAGATACGTCGGGCGCTTGAGCATGTCATCGACCGGGTTTTCTTTGTGCGCGCTCGGCTCTTGAGCGATCCCGCTCGGCGTTCGGAGTCGATTGCGGAGTTTCGCGATCTCACATCGGCGCTCGCCGCCCGCGACAAATTGCAGGCGCGCGAAGCGTGTCTGGCGCATCTTGAGTCGGCCAGAAAGGCGATTGTCGAGCGCCTGACGGAAGAGCGAAAAGTCTTGAAGGGCAAATCAAGGGGAAGCTCGGCGAAGGCCCTAATCTAGGCAATTCGTCAGATCGCGTATCCTCGATATCTGCTTGTAGAGTCCTCGCCCGCCTAGCGCGGGGCCGGCGGGTTGAGCCGCAGACACCGGCGCAAGGTGACGCATGGCGAGCTAGCCCGTCAGCATCCGTTCGCACTCATGGCAGGGTCCAGTCTGCAGCTTTTCGCAGTCCTTTCGCGCCGACCAAAACTCCAATTCTGATTGCAGCGTGCAAACAGGCAAAAACGACGCCTTGTTCGATCACGGGCAGGCGATTGCGCCAACGACTGGCGCTCATGAAAATTTCTGAATGGGATCGCTTCGCCGCTTATTGGCGCAATTACCAGCCGATCATTATTTGTATGACAATTTTTTGCATAAACTGGATATAATACAGAAATCTGCTGCGGCGCCGTTGACAGAATATACAATATTGTCCGACAATGAGTGATACTCGTTGCGTGATTGCGTCGGAAACAGGAAACTCGTTGGCACGCCGAACTGTGGGTATCGGACCGCTGTTCAGGAAGCCGGCAGGAGGTCTTTTTGGATCGTGGATCGTGGATCGTGGCTTGGGTTTGGGAGCAGCCGTCGACTCATTGTCGGCTGCCCTGTTTTCATGGCTGGCTCCACACAGATATTCATGAAGTACACGCTCAATTCAAACGGCGATTATTTGAAAACGATCGTTTTAACTCACGGGTGACATGATCATCAGTCTCGGTGACTGCCTTTAGTTTGGGCATCACATGCATGCACGTGTTTGCCGTCACTGCCTCAGGGTTTTTCTGACAAGGAATCGGACATGAAGAAAATGACTGGCGGTCAAGCCGCCGTGGAATCTCTGAAGGTCGAAAAGGTAAGCCATGTGTTCGGCTTGATCGGTTCGGCCACCATGGAAATGTTCGACGCGCTGTATGATGCGACTGACATAAATTTTATCGGCGTTCGCGATGAACGCACCGGGACCCATATGGCGGATGGCTATGCGCGCGCCAGCGGTAATGCCGGCGTCATTCTAGCGGGGCAGAACGGACCTGGAGCGACTAACTTGGTTACAGGCTTGGCCCAAGCCGCCGCCGCCTATTCGCCTGTGGTCTCGATTGCCGGCTCGCTGGCCTCTGCCCATGTCTATCGCGATGCGTTCCAGGAGGTGGACCAGCAGGCCCTGTTTAAGCCGATCACGAAAAAGACGTGGACCGCGACAGCAGCCGATCGCGTGCCCGAGATGTTTCGGGAAGCATTTCGGGTAGCCATGACCCCTCGTCATGGGCCGGTGCATTTGAACCTCCCGCGCGACGTCTTGTCGGCCACCGCCGATTTTCCTGACTTTCAGCAACCGCGAAACTATCGCCCCCATTCGTTGCCGGCAGGGGCGCAATCCGCAATAGATCGCGCGGCATTCCTGCTGTCCCAGGCCGAGCGCCCGGTCATCATTGCCGGCGGAGGCATCAAAAGCTCGGGCGGCCATGCGGCTGCAACCGCCCTGGCCGAGGCCCTCAACGCGCCAATCGTCACCTCGCCAGGTCATGGTGACGCCATTCCGTTCGGCCACCCCCTTAATGCGGGACAAATGGGCCCACGGGGCAACGTTGTCGCCTCGCGTCTGGTTCGCGAGGCGGATGTGATCCTCGCATTGGGCACGCGGATCGGATTCAACGCCACCTTCTACAGCTATGACAATATAAATAGAGATGCGGCGATCATCCAGGTCGAGCTGGAGCCGACGGCGCTAGGTCGATATTTTCCGATCGAAATCGGCATCTGGGCCGATGCGGCGACCGCTGCGGGGCAGTTGCAAACAGCTCTGGAAAAACATCAGAACAGGGCTGCGGTCGAGCAGTGGACCGAGACATTCAAGGCGGAGCGCTGCGGATTCCTTGCCCAACGCGACATGGACGCCCTGGTCGACGCGATGCCGATCCATCCTTCAGGCCTTTTCAAGAAGCTTCGAGACGTCCTGCCCAAGAATACCGCGATTACAATGGATGCCGGGACGCTCTGCCTTCAGGCGACAGACGCGCTGAACTATTGGGAGCCGAAAAGCCTGTTCACGCCGCTCGATTTCGGTCTTGTCGGTTTTTCGTTTGCCTGCGGAATGGGGGTCAAGGTTGCACTCCCCGAACGTCCCGTAGTCAGTCTGATGGGCGACGGCGGTTTCGGAATGACCCTATCTGAGCTCAGCACAGCCGTCGATTATGGAATCAATACGGTTACCTTGGTGATGAACAATCGTTGCTGGGGTGCTGAAAAAGCCTATCAGCGCGACTTTTTCGATGGCCGCTATATTGGCGCCGATATCAGCAGTCCGGAATTCGACAAGATTGCCGAACTCTACGGCGCGGCGGGCTTTCGGGCGAAAACGCTTGCCGAAATGGCAGAGGCGCTTGAAGCGGCGCTGGCCTGCAACAAGCCGGCCGTGATCGATGTCGAAGTCGACCCCGCGGCGCTTTATTCTTTCCGGCGCGACAGCTTCAAGCATCGGGGGGGCTGAGTCCATGACTATGACGAGGACTTACCCAAGCACCGAGCGTCAGCAGTCGACCGATGACTGGAATCCATTGTGGGATCTGTTCAAGGAAATGGCCCCCGAGTTTCTCGAGGCATACCTCTCCTTTCGCAACGTGCCGCAACGCAGCGGGCCGCTGGCGCAGAAGTACAAGGAAATGATCCTGATTGCCGTCAATGCGGCAACCACGCATCTATACGGGCCCGGTGTGCGGCGGCATATCCGAAATGCATTGGAAGCAGGCGCGACCAAGGAAGAAATCCTCGAAGTGATCCAGTTGACCACGGTCATAGGGATTCATTCGATGAACCTGGCGGCTCCGATCCTGCAGGAAGAAGTCTCGCAGTTCAGCTCACGACTTGAAGAGCGTTGATCGACTTAGGGTGGACAGCCATGTCCTGTAACCACAGCAACGGCATACGTTAAGGCCGGGGCGCAATCTCCTCCGATTTTCTAACCAAATGGAAGCATGAAATGTTTGAAGTTGTCGATACTGGCATCGCGGCGCCGACCTACTCGATCAGTGGCACCGTCAGGAAAGGTCCGTGGATAATGAGTGCCCAGATTCCGAAAGATCCCGTGACAGGGATCCTGGTCGATGGGGATATCGAGGTGCAGGCACGTCGCCTGTTCGAAAACATGCGAATGGCGATGCAGGCCGCCGGCGGTTCGCTGCAGGATGTCATGCAAACGCTTGTATATCTGATCGACAAGAACGACAGCGCCGGGATGAACAAGATCTATTCGGAATTCTTCCCTACAGCGCCTTATCCGAACCGCGCAACTTTCGTTGTAAAGGAACTGATGCGGCCTGGCATGCGCATCGAGGTGGTTGCAACTGCATATATCGACTGAGGTCCTGCGCGGCACTCACAACAGGCCATTTCCGCAGGAAATGCTATGGAAACGATGAAGGGCGTTCTGATGACGAAGCCGAAAGTTCAGACAGTGTGTGGACCCGTCAAGGCTGAAGACCTCGGCGTTACCTTGGTTCATGAGCATATCCTGACGGATTTGAGAAATTATTTCCGCGAGCCGAACGCTTCCAAGGACAAGATCTTTGCTCGGCAGCCGGTACGAATGGAAAACCTGGCTTGGGTTCGGAGAAACTATACGTCAAACCTAGACAACCTTGTCTATGACGATGAAGCTGTAGCGAAGAATGAGATCCTTCTGTTCAAGGAAGCAGGTGGCGGTACGATTGTAGACGTAGGGTGTGTCGGCATGGGCCGCAATCCGGAAGGTCTCAAGCGAATCTCTATCGAGACTGGCATGCATATCGTCATGGGAAGTGGTTACTATATTGCGCCGTTTCATCCCGCAGATATGGACGACCGCACGGAACTGGAAATCGAAGCGGAAATCATTCGCGACCTGACGGTAGGCGTTGGCGACACGGGCATTCGATCGGGAATCATCGGTGAGCTCGGATGTTCCTGGCCGCTCGAAAAGAATGAGTTGAAAGTCTTGCGTGCCGGCGCCAGGGCCCAATTAAAGACAGGCGCCCCTTTGTCGGTCCATGTAGGGCGTCATCATGACTCGCCGCTGGAAGTCGCCGAAATCCTGAGTCAATCGGGCGCCGAAATGAGGAAGGTTGCGATATGCCATCTGGACCGCGACTGGCCTGATCTGGAAACACTCAGGAAACTGGCCGCAATGGGCGCGTTTCTCGAGTTTGATATGTTTGCCCAGGAGACCGGGGAGTCCCCGCACGCTCCCATGGACCGCCTGACGGACTGGCAGCGCGCCGATCTCATTCGATTGTTGATTGATGAGGGGTTACTGTCCCATATCATTATATCGCATGACATCGCATACAAGCATCGGCTGACCAGCTACGGCGGTCCCGGATACGCACATATTCAGACTGTTGGCTTGGGTATCCTCAGGCGTAAAGGCGTGACCGACGAACAGATTCACACAATTCTGGTGGAAAATCCGGCCCGCTTGCTCGGCATGGACACGATATAGCGCGGAGAGGCAATTCGGCTCGCTGGGAGGAGCCGGTCGCAAGAAAGCCGGCTCCGGTTTAACTCGAACCAGCACAGATCAAGCGTATTTCGTTTTTATCGTAAGCCGGCAAACCACCAGTATCGTGTTCCGCGATATTCGCGTTAAAAGAACGCCACAACGTGTCTTGCCAATCGTTGCCACGGGGCTAAACGCCGACGAGAAACGGCCAGCAACTTGCAAGACGGCTGATTTGTCTCTTCAATCAGCCACCCATCTGATGTTAGTAGTCCGCCCTGAACAATGGCTAAGCGATTGACATGACACGCCCGGGAAGTGGTTTTGCAGTATCCGAGTTTGCCATAGTTGGGAGAAGCGCCTGCAGCATCCATGCAAGCCAAAGCGCCAATACCGCCAGGATGAGGCGCAGATTGTGGCCAGTGGGCATTGATGGCGTCGCCAGCATGACGGTCCAGCCTCCCATCGGTCTTCATGTGACCGATGGTAGCCTCGATGGCTGATCGTCGTTTCAGTTCCCGTTTCATGGTGGTGGTCAGGCCACGCTTGCTGCCGGCGATCATCACCGTGCCCGAGCCGGCATAATCGTGGCCGCGATAGCCCTTGTCGAGGTAGATGCGGTCTGGATCAACGTCGACCATTTCCACCGCCTGATCGACTGTTGCCGCGAGCGTGCGGCCATCATAGGGATTGCCCTCGAAGGATTTGGCGGCCAGCACGAGGCCTTCCCGGTTCGTGGTTGCGATTCCGACCTTGCAACCGAATTCATACGGGTTGCGGGCTTTGCCTTTCGAGATGCAGTCCACCTCGGGCGCATGCAGCGAATAGAGCTTGTTCTTGTCCTTCGGCTTCTGCACCAGCAGGCGCTCGACAAGCCCGAGCAGACGCGCGAACCTGGCCTCAAGGTCATCATTGCCTGTGTTTCGGCGTGCAATTTTGGGTCTGACGCACATTTGCTGAAGGCTCACGTCAAGATGCGCCGATCAATCTCGCCTGAAGCAGGTCGATCTTGGCACGGCCATACATTTGCCGTTTGATCAGCTTGAGCTTCGTGATCTGACCTTCGGTTTGGCCATTTGACCAAGGAGATGAGATGGCGTTTCGGACTGCATCGATGTCCTTCTTGATGCCATTCGCGAATGAGGCGACAAGGCTGGCGTCGGCGCGTTGAAGCCAGCCATCGAGTTTGTCGACGGCCTTGGCTTTGATCATTTTTTGGAAGTCCGCGACTACGGTTCGCGCTATCGCGAGATCAGGAACGTTGTTCTCTATTGCAGCGACCAGGATAGCGTCGGACCTCGACAGGTCGTCACGCGCCAACGTCATAAGTCTGGCGATGCCGCGCGCTGACGGCGTGCGCGCAAGTGCATTCTGATTGGCCTTCTCGGCGAGCCGCCGTCGCCGTGCCCATTCCGACACGACGCCACTGCGACCACGGAAGCCCTTATCGCGCATCTCGCGCCAGAGCGCCGAGGCGTTTCGGGCACCTTGCTTCCAGCGGTTGTCGAGCCAAGGCAGCCAGCTTTCCAATGAGCTTTGCCGAACGCGGAAGACGTCGGACCGTTGACCGCGCACGACACTGCGGACAAGCTTTCGGCTATGACCTGTGCGCTTGACGATCTGCTTGATAGCCAATCCTTGCTTCGACAGGGTCAGAATAGCCTCGTTTGTCTTCTGCCGCCGCAGGAAACCTTCATATTGAAGGCGTTCGGCATAGGTCAGAAGCTTGGGATCAATGACGGAACTGCCGACCGCCTTTCGGATCTGGCGCATCGATTTGCCGACAGCGTCGAGAAATGCGCGGCTCGCATTCTCCATCAGATGCCACCGATCGGCTACCTGGTCAGCATGAGGAAGAGCTTTGGCGATTGCCTCGCCATATCCACCGCCTCGATCGCGGGCGACGATCGAGATCGACGGATGCCCTGCGAGCCAAGCTCGCGAGGTGTCCTGTTCGCGATCCGCAAGCAATGTCACGGGCCGGCGACGTTCGAGATCGCAGACGATCGTCCCGTATCTCTGGCCTCGCCGGAAAGCGAAGTCGTCTATGCCGATCACCGACAGATCTTCATAACGCTCCGCCGAACGACGGCGTACGGTGCGCAATAAGGTGTCATTGCTGACCGGCATCATCAGGCGATCAGCAAAGGCTGCAGCCGGCCTGCCGCCCAGCGCCAAGCCGAGATGGTGGACAATCGTCTCAAGCCGTCCGGTTCGTCGCCCGTAACGGGCCAGAACCCCGTCGCCAAATCGTTCGCAGAAGATGCGACGTCCGCACAGAACGACGTCGCACCAGAAACGGCGTACAAGAATAATCAGCTCAACGCTTCGGCCGCCAAGCGGCAGGTCTGCGGGCCGACGTAGATACCGGCTCTGAACCCGGTTGCTTTGACGACCGCAATCCGGACAGGACCCGAATGGCGCGTTCGATCGCAAATGGATTTGAACACGCTCGCCATCAAGTTGGATTGCATCCACTGCGAAACCGTCCGGCGCGAGACACGCTCGCTGAAATCGCTGACACATGGGCTGATTCCCTCCAAGGAATTAGCCAAACGTTCCTCGAAACATCAGCAAATCTGAGTCAGACCCAAAGTTCAACGCCGATTGACATCATTGCCGGCGATCTTGCGGCTGATGTCGCGGAATACCCGACCGAGATAGATGCGTAATTTCTTCAATTCACGGCGCATCCGGCGGAATTGTCGGGCGTGGGCATAGCGAGACGCTCGCGAAAGAGATCATTCTTGCCGGATGACGGGTGGGATGGGCGCATTTCAAAAATACCGGAAATCAGTGGGGACGATCAATTTCTGGCATTTTCTAATACTTCATCCCAATGGGAATCCCTGAAGACCAAGGGAGTCGAGAGTTTTTCAGGGCGAACTCAGTAGATGCTGCCTAAATCCCGCCTTGCGTGCGCGACCGTTCCGTATTAGGCAACCGAATTCTGGTTGCGATTCCTATGACGGATTGGTGCTCGGCTGCATCCACCTCATACCCGTTCTTAAGGGCGTCCATTATTCTCTCATCGGTCGCAATCCTGCCGACGGTCGGATTGGTGCAAAAGTGGTAGCTCAACTGGGCGACCAGTTCCGGCAGGCCAGCCGGAACTGGCGCCTTGTAGACACATAGAACCATCGAGTCCGGTTCGCACCGGAACACGCTCTCGCGCTCCGGGATATCGCCGACCGTCGGGGCAGGAGCAAGGTCGATCTCAGCCATCGATGCGCGCAAATCTTCCGTCGATCCGACAATTACGTTTTGGCCGCCGACGTCGCATGGCTCTGCCCCCGCAATGCAGGCTGATTCCGCCGAAGAGCTTGACGGATGCCAGCGAAGTACCGCCGTGTACCCCGCCCTGGCGATCTGATCGACGATATAGGGCGCGACCCAGCCACCGAACGCGCCCGTGACCTTGACGCGAATTTCGTGCCGCCCGGCCATCTCCACCAGCGCCAGATCGACTAGACGCCGAGCATAAAGCACGAGCGGCGAGCCATCCATGTCGACACGGACTCCCTCGTGGTCGGAATTTAACTTTGGCCGCGGCCATGGACCACGATTCCGATCTGCCATTTGCAGCACTAGGCCATAGCCACGGCCCAGCACCGCCTGAACCCACACAAGGCACTTTGCCGCGTCGTCGGCATGACCGAAGCTTGCTCCGACCATTCGAAAAATGTCCGGAGCGACGCGGGAGAGTTCTGCCGTGGTTACACGCAAGGATTTCATTCTATCGCGGATCCAATGGGACTAGGAAAAAGCCAATCCGAGGCCCCGCTTTCAGACAGTTCCTCTGGCAGCGGGGCACCCTGCATAAAGACGCCACGAACCCATCGTGTACTGCTCGGATGCGACGCCTCAAGGCCGAGCGTGCCCAGTAGGAACCGGATACAGTCCAGAGGACGGAAATCGCGGTGGATGAGATTGGCGCGAATTTCGGAGTATGGCAGGACCGCCGCCAGTTGAACGCGCCCAACCGCGTGGCAGAACTCGGGCTGAGCCATTAAGAAGTACGCAACCAATTCTTCTGGGTCTCGCGTGATCACTTCGTCGTAGAGGCTGCGTACAGACCCGGCGACGTTGATGAACGTCTCATTTTCTACCCCGGGATCGATATCGCGTTCGCCACGCCTCTGCTCGCCATTTTCCTCGGACCTGTACCAGAAAAATGTGCTCGCATGAGGCCCATCAAAATCAATTTCAAGCGCCCAGTCATAGCGGTTCTCGATCAGCTCCCGTAGTTCACCGAGGCTCATGTCGGGCTTGGGGCTGCGTTCGATCCTCATGCCTATGGAAACAAGAGTCGCGGCAGCATCGCTGAACCTGCTTTCGACTTCGATCAGCAGCGAATGTATCTGCTCCGCCAATTCGTCGGATATGCTCCGAGCCTGTTTCGAAAATTCGGCCCAGGGGCGGTCAGGCTTTTTGCCGGCAATCATTCCTGTCTCTACAAACTCCCGAGCAATGACGCCGATCCGGTGCAACTGGCCACCCAGCACTGGAGGATCGACAATTCCGCCGGTCGAATTGCTGGGCTGGTGAGCATAATAATGTGCGGCACGCTCAACCAGTTCCATAAACCTTGCTCGCTTCCCATGATCCACGCAGTCGCGAGTAAGTGCATAGGCCACCGCCAGTTCACGGACAAACATCATGCTACTGAGCCACGCTGGCCATCGAACCAAGGTCGCAACCATGCCGAAACCCGAAGAATTCCCGATGCCAATGGTCCGGCTTAAGTCGCGCCCTAGTCTGGCAGCGGCAGGATTGCGCATCTTCGCGGCCGCCTCGGCCACGTCGCAGCTCACCGTTCTCCACAGATAGAGGGCGAACAGATCGGCATGGTATGGCTCGGCTAGCGGGTGACCCTCATCGAGCGATGCCCATGCGCAAGTACCTTGCCGGCCATTTCCAAACCATCCGGCGTTGCGGATGAGATATCCTCCGCCATCGGCCAGCAGTTTGCTGTCGGGTTGGTAGCCCTGCTCGAGACTCGCTACGACATGATCGAAGAACCGGTTGCTCCGATTGGCGAATGTCCAGCCAATCGTCGTAGCGTCAGTTCTTGCTTGCCAAAGGTTATCGAACAGATCCGCCATCTCGCGTCTTGTACGATCGAGATCAGCGGGGCGATTGAAAAGGGCGCCGTAGAAATCGAAGAGATTTTCGTTGAGGCGGCCTACACGCTCGTAGGCGTCGGGCTTGCGAGAGCGGACCGCGAAATGTAATATTCTTCCGCCCGCATCGATCTCATAGGCGACGAAACCTGCACCGTCTCTGTCGATCTCGCAGCAGATCCTCTGTATGGACCAGTTACCGTCCAGCATTCGACGGATTAGGCTTTGCGCGAAACTGACCCGCGAGGCCTTGATTGCCCGAAGCATCTCCGGCCGCATCAGGTCGGCTTCGCTTCGCATTGTACCCAGGACAACGCCAGGGTCCGGAATGCCCTGCTCCCGAAACCACGCGTCGGTCAGATAGGGAGGCCTTGGGGGCGGCTGATCCTTGCCTCTACCGGGCACGGTCGACCCAGGATGAGAAGCAACGGGATCTGATGCCTTCATTCGGTTATCTCCAGTAATCATTTTCCCGTCTACTCTCACTATGCATCTTCAATACAGCGAAATACCGACTGCTCACGCATTGCGCGAAGAATATAGGCTGCCCCTAGGATGGGTTCATCAGGAGCGGAGATTTTGCGGCCCGCGAGGCTGATACGCGGCCTCCAGTGCCTGCATCTCCGACTCGGAGAGCTGCACCGCCATGGCTGCAACCGCTTCATCGACGTGTGCAATCCGGGTCGCGCCAAAAATCGGGGATGTTATCCCAGGTTGATGGAGGGTCCAGGCGAGCGCAATCATCGCCGGCGATACGGCGCGGGCATGCGCCATTTCAGCGACTATTTCCCAGACCTTGAAGTCTCCCGGTCGGTGGTAACGCTTCAGTGTGTAGTCGTCGCTGTGCCGCCTTTTTGAGGCTGCTTCGGTAGCGCGATGATCCGCGCATAGAAACCCGCGTGCGAGCGGGCTAAAAGGAGTGACGGCAACTCCGTACTCCCGGCAGAAAGGTATGAGATCGCGCTCTGCCTCGCGGTCGCACAGGTTGTATTCACATTCCATCGACCCGAAACCGGTTTTCCCAATTCGTTCGGCAAGGGATATGCAGCGGACGAATGTCCATGTCGGCATAGTGCTGGCGCCGATATACAGGGCTTTCCCGGATTGGACTATAGCATCAAATGCATCGACAAGTTCATCGATGTGGGTATGCGGATCCCAGATATGGGTCCTTAGTATGTCTACATGATCCGTCTTCAATCGCTTCAAGGATGCGTCGACAGCGGCAAAGAGATGTTTCTTTGAAAATCCCGAGGCATTTGCATGTTTTGCGGTCGGATTTCCCACCTTCGCCGAGAGTACAATCTCGTCGCGGTTTGCTATATCCCAAAGGGCGTTCCCGAGTACGGTTTCACTTGTGCCGTTCGAGTAGAAATTGCTCGTATCGATAAAATTGATGCCTGCGTCGAAAGCCCTCTGAATGATCGCCCGCGAGTCGCTCTCGTCCAGCACCCATGACCGCCAGGCCGGATCCCCGAACCCCATAGCACCCAGGCCGAGGCGCGATATCCGCAGGTTTGAAGAGCCAAATTTAACGTATTCCATTCCACTTCCTTCCACCTGAACCATACCGACGCCGTGAACAGCCCGGTTTCAGTCCATGAATCGGCCACCTGAGAGGTTCATGCACTCTCCCGTGACGAAGCCCGCGTTCTGTGACGCCAGATACAGCGCAGCCGCAGCCACTTCGTCCACCCGGCCGAAGCGACCGACCGGGAAACCTCGCTGCAGTTCCTGACGGGCCGCTTCACTCAGTGCGGACGTCGGGTCTTCGAGCCGCGCCGTAGCGATTCCGTTGACCGTCACGCCAGACGCCGCAACCTCGGTTGCGAGCACCCGCGCGTAAGCAAAAAGCCCGCCATGGGCGGCTGCGAATGGCGCGACATTGCGATGGGGACCGGTCTTTCCCGACATCGACGCGATCACAATTATGCGCCCTGCGCCCTTCTTCATCATTCGATTCGCTGCCTCCTGCATAAATCCAACAGGGAGGACCAACCCTTTTTCGACTATCTCGCGTAGTTCAGCCGTCCCGGTGTCAAACAAGCTCAAGCTTTTTATCGGCGGCATGGTAAGAACGACGACGTCGAGGTTGCCAATTGCCGCTTCGCACTTGCCAAAGAACTCCTTGGGACACACGGCCTCAGGTGATTGCCCCTGGGCAGCGTCAAACACGTCCGACTTCAGGTCACGGTCGGTCACTACTCTTGCCCCGGCGTTCAGGAAAGCATCGGCGACAGCGAGGCTCACCTGCGACTGGCCGAAGACCACCACACCAGCACCTTCGAATTCCCCGTCGCGCTTCATAATTGCCTCGTTATCGTCGCCGGCGCACGCCAGCCGTTACATTTCGAGTTGCAGACCCCACCAATCTCGTCATGGCCAATCGCTTCCCGATCGCATCAAGCCTGACGACGTCGAAGCCGACCCTGAACAGATTGCTCACCCTGCCGACACCTCTCGTCGGCGTTCCAGTCGCGGTGCTGTCGGAGGTATATGCCTCTCAGCACGAAAATTCATAATGTCGTATACAATCCGTGTCAATCTCTGGTATCTAGAATGCAGTATTCATGAAATTCCAATGACGTTGTTATGGTTGATTGTAATACAATGATGTGGTGAGTGTTGAAAGGTTGAAACGGCGTGAAGCCATAACGTTCGATCCCGACAGCATGATCAACGGTGTGGCGATGTCGGGCAGGAAACGCTGAGTTGCTCGTTGCCGTTGCCCTGGTGGTGTTCGCATCGCAACGGCGACGCTTGTCCTTCGTCAGCGATTTTAGGACAATTGGCTCTGTCCCAGCAGAGTTGTCATTTAGCTGGCCACTTCTCGATGAAGCAATCGGCGCTGCTTGATGGCTTCGGGTTTGATCCTTCCCTTTCCAGCATGATGATAATGGCATTCGGTCGATAACCAGACTGTGCGCGGATTTCGAATCCGTTAAAGACTGGGAACCGATCAGCGGACAGCCAATTGGGCGAGACGGAAAAGTCCACCGCCGTGCCTGAATAGGGGAATGCGGGTTGGAGCAATCTTTGGCCGACAGAGCGCAGGGAGCAGCCGCCGGGCAAGGTGTCCCGCGGGCAACACACTATGGTCGACGTGAGCGTTGGCATACGGCATCAAGCCAGCCGCGCGTTGAGACTGGGCGGCCTGTCACGGGTCGGGTCAGACCGCCGAGTTCTCTCGCTGGGATGCCGCACGCTTGGAAAGCACATTGTCCAGCCACGCGGTGTCCATTTCTGGTGTCGATTCAATCAGCAGTTTTGTATAGGGGTGGTACGGATGCTCAAGCACAGCACCCCGATCACCGAGTTCTACAATTTTTCCCTTTCTCATCACCGCGACCCGATCGGCAATCACGCGCACGGTGGCGAAGTCATGCGTGATAAACAGATAGGCCTGCCCTGATTTTTCCTGCAATCTGGTAAGCAGCTTTATGATTTCTTCGGCAACCAACGGATCGAGCGCCGACGTAACCTCATCGCAGATTACCACCGATGGATCCGCCGCGAGAGCACGCGCGATACAGACTCGCTGTTTCTGTCCACCAGACAGCTCGGCCGGCCGGCGGTCGAGAATAGCGGACGGGTCCAGCTCGATCATCTCGATAAGCCGATGGAGCCGATCACGAAGCTCATGGCCGGTGATTCCGAAATAGAACTGCAGGGCCCTTCCCAGTATCTTCCGAACCGTCTGTTGCGGGTTCAGGGCGGTATCCGGCATCTGATGAATATACTGGATGCGCCGCAATGCATCCGCCGACCGGTTGAGATAGCTTCTCTGCAGCGTTTCGCTGCCAAGCATCACCGTCCCGGAAGTCGGTGAAAGCAAGCCGGCAACGACCCGTGCAAGTGTCGTCTTGCCGCTTCCGGACTCTCCGACGACAGCAACCGTTTCACCGCGCCGAACGGTCAGGGAGATGTCGTCCAGCGCCTTGAAAGGCCCATAGCTGGCATGCACCTGATTGAGTTGGATGGCGCTTTCTCCAGCAGCCACAACCTGCACCCGATCGAACTGCCTCTGGGAAACGAGGCGCCTAGTATAATCCTCCTTCGGATCGTCGAGCAGTTCCTTTGTATTGCCCTGCTCGACCAGCGCCCCGTGCCGCAAGACCATGATGCGGTCCGCCATCTGCGCGACAACGGCAAGATCGTGGGAAATATAGATCGCAGCCAGTCCCAATTCTTTGACTGAAGACCGGATAGCGGCCAGCACTTCGACCTGCGTCGTGACGTCCAAAGCGGTTGTCGGCTCATCGAAGACGATCAGCCGGGGGCTTGGCGCCATCGCCATGGCGGCCATCGCGCGCTGCAATTGTCCGCCCGACAACTGGTGCGGAAAGCGGTCGCCGATGCGGTCGGGATCCGGCATTCGCAGGCGACGAAAAAGGTCCGTCACGACTGCCTTGGCACTGCTGCGGGTGACCGACTGTGATTTGAACGGTACTTCCACGCATTGCTCTAGGATGCGGTGGGCGGGATTGAATGTTGCCGCAGCGCTTTGTGCGACATAGGCGATACTGCAACCGCGGAGATTGCGTCGCTGCACATCGTCTGCTGTCACTAGGTCGACGCCGTCGAAAAGCACCTGGCCACCGCTGATACGCAGGCCATTCCTAGTATAGCCCATTGCAGCCAGGCCGATCGTCGACTTGCCTGCACCGGATTCTCCAATCAGGCCCAGAATTTCACCTGGCCTGAGTTCCAGGTCTATGCCGTGAACCAACTCCTTCCATTGGTCGCCCGACTGCGCCTCGACGCGCAAGCCTTTCACGACCAGCAGATTTGGCGATTTGAAGCGAGCGGTCGAACTGGTCATATGTGGGTCTTTGCGTTTCGGTTGAGTACCCAGTCGCCAATGAAGTTGACGCTGACTGTCAGGATCGCGATCGCCAGCGCAGGCATGATGGGCGTGAAGTCACCAAAGGTGATAAGCGTCGATGATTCCCGAACCATCGACCCCCAGTCCGCCAGGGGGGGCTGCAGTCCGATGCCCAGAAAGCTCAGGCTGCTGATGAAGAGAAAGACATAACAGAACCTGATGCCGAATTCGGCGACCAACGGCGTTCTGATATTCGGCAGTACCTCATGCCATATGCACCACCAAATACCCTCGCCGCGCAAACGTGCTGCTTCGATGTATTCCGTCGCGACAATGTTCATGGATAGCGCGCGGGTCAGCCTTATCACGCGGGTGCTGTCGAGAATGACGATGATCGTTACCAGAACACTAATCGAATTGCCCAAGGCCGTTATCAGAAGCAATGCAAGGATCAACTGCGGGATCGCCATCATGGCATCCACAAGTCTGCCGAGAATCTGGTCGAGCCAGCCGCCCTTCAATGCCATCAGCGTCCCGAACAACCCTCCGATCAGGAAGGAAATGACATTGATGCCTGTGGCAAGGAACACCATGTTGCGAGTGCCATAGATAAGACGCGACAGCATGTCTCTCCCGATGCTGTCGGTCCCAAGCCAGTTGGTGCTGCTCCACGGTTCAAATGCCGTGCCCACAGTCTCGGTCTCACCATAGGGCGCTATCACCGGGGCAAATATGGCAACGAATGCGTAAATGCACAGAACCGCGCAGCTTGCTCTGACCAACCACGGCATCTTTCGGAGGGATTGATACAGCACCATGGGCTCCTATCAGGGATATCGCAGACGCGGATTGCTCCAGATGGACAAGATATCCGCAAGTAAATTGACCATCAAATAGGTGCATGCGAAGAAAAGGCAGGCCGCTTGTACCATCGGAATATCGCGCCGCGACACGGAGTCGACCAGCAACTCTCCGAGGCCAGGGTAGGCGAAGACCACTTCGATCACCACGACGCCAAGTACAAGATATGCCAAATTGAACGCGATGACGTTTATGATGGGAGACAAGGCGTTTGGCAGCGCATGCTTGATAACGATGCGCGCCTTTTTGATGCCCTTGAGATCTGCCATCTCGATGTAGCTCCGCGACAATACGTCTACGATTGCGGCCCTCGTCATGCGCATCAGATGCGCAAGCACGAGCAATGCCAATGTGGCGGCAGGCAGGAAGGCGATATTCAGATATTCCCAGAATCCAACCCCCTCATGGAGGACGGACACACTCGGGAAAACCGGGAATACTATGGCGAATACATAGATCAGCACATACGCGACAAAAAAGTCGGGAAACGATATAGAAGTCAACGTCACCATGTTCAGAGCGCGATCCAGTAACGAATCCCGGAAAACGGCGGAAAACAAACCCAGCACCAATGCGAGCGGGATTCCAAGGCCGGCCGCATAGGCGGCCAGGTAAAGTGTATTCAGCAGGCGCGGCAGCGCCATTTCGCGGATCGGTGCTCCTGACGAAAAAGACGTCCCCAAATCGCCCTGCACCAGCCCCGAGAGCCAGTTTTGGTACTGCGTGAAAAGAGGCAGGTCGAGGCCCATCTGGCGCCGGTAATTGGCCAATGCTTCCGCAGTGGCCTCGCGCCCCAGCACGATTTCTGCCAAGTCCCCCGGGAGTATTGCTGTCGCGAAAAAGATCGCGGTCAGCAACAACCCCAAGGTGATGGCGCCCAATATCAATCGCTCGGCAACCAGACGAAACAAAGCAATCTCCTGTTCGATTTCAATGCCTTAAGGCGATTCGCGGGGGCACCAAACGATAGCAGGATGGCACCCTTTAGGCGAACCACCAACGAACGGCGGATTTGAAGCCATCCATGTCAGAGGAACCGGACACGACTCCGGTCGCAACCTGCGAAGACGTCGCCTGGATATAGTCCAGAAACGCTGGGACGATCGTTCCGCTGTCGTCGCTCACAATCGCCTGGATCTCGTAATACATCTCCCGTCGCTTCGCGTCATCGAGTTCCGAACGCGCGGCAAGCAGGAGGGCATTGAATCTCTCGTTCTTCCAGCGGGTGTCATTGGATGACGAATCCGCACCATATGCCAGCGACAGGATCGCGTCCGCGGTAGGTCGACCGCTCCAGAATGCCATGCAAAACGGCTTCTTCTTCCAGACCTGTTTCCAATAGCCATCCGTTGGCTCTCGAACTAGATCGATCTTGATACCTGCGTTACGTGCGGATTCCTGGAACAATGCGGCTGCGTCTACAGCGCCGGCGAATGCCGCGGTAGAGGCGTGCAAGGAAAATACGGCATCAGACGCATTCGCCTTCTTCAGATGAAATTGAGCGCGCTCCGGGTCGTATTCACGGATCTTCTGGTCGGGATTGTAATATTTATTTGCCGTGGCGATCGGATGGTCATTTCCGACCGAGCCATAGCCCTGAAGGATATTGTCGACGATCTGCTTCCGGTCGATACCGTATTTCAGCGCCAAGCGAACATCATTGCTGGCGTACGGGTCCATGTCGGTTGCCATTGGAAGCGAGCAATATTTCGTGCCTCTAACGCTCTGCAGGTTGAACCTCTTGTCGCGCTTGATGAGAGAAGCCGTCTTGGCGTCAACCTGGTTGATGGCGTGCACCTGGCCGCCCACCAACGCGTTCATGCGTGCGACGCTGTCATTGATTACAAGCGTCTCGACTTCGTCGAAAAATCCGCGATCGTCCCGGTAGTAATTGGCAAAACGCCTGCCGCGGCTGCGCACGCCCGGCTCAAAGTCATCAAGCGCATATGGACCAGTACCAATGGAGTTCTTCCAGTCCTTGTCGCCCTCTTTCATTATCGGCAAATGGTGGTCTGACACATCCATCGGAAAGTCGGCGGAGCCATCGTGCAGGGTAAACACCACCACGTTCGGACCGTCCGCCTTCACATCGGCGACGTTGGCAACAGCCTGTTGGGCGCCGGAAATGCTGTCCTTGCCCCGGTGATGGTTGATCGAATAGACGACATCCTCAGCGGTGAGGGTCTTCCCATCGTGGAACTCGACACCCTTACGGAGATTGAAGCGCCACTCCTTTGCGTCCGCCGAGGGCTCCCACGACTCAGCGAGGGCTGGACCTGCTGTGAAATCGGGCAAGATCTCGACCAGCGTCTCGCGAGCTTGTGAAGACATGTTCAGGATTGCGCTGTCCCACATCGAGCCGGGTTCGAAGCTGTCGGAGGTGCTGCCGCCGCCCAGCGCTTGTTTGAAATGCCCGCCTCGTTTGGGCTGGGATTCCTGCGCCAGCGCGCGGCCGGGGGCAAAAACCGCGCCCATGGCTGCCGAGCCGGTTAGCGCAACAAACTTCCTACGATTCAACGTATATTTGCTTTTCACTTGGATACTCCTCCCTTGTTCTGGAAAATTTGTTGGGCTTCGATATCTCAGCGGGCGGTGAAGGAGCTTTCCAACGGCTCGTCGGAACTATTCATCCAGACCGTCTTTGTGCGGGTGTAATCGTAGATGGCCTGAAGCCCGCTCTCCCGCCCATAGCCCGACTTTTTCATGCCCCCGAATTCAGCGACCGGCGATACCACGCGATAGGTGTTCACCCAGATTACGCCCGCCCGGATCGCCTTCACCATGCGCAGCGATCGCGAAACGTCGCTGGTAAATATACCGGCAGCCAGACCGTGCTCGGTCTGGTTGGCGAGGCGTACTACCTCGGCTTCATCCTTGAACCGAATGACGCTCAGGACCGGACCAAACAATTCCGTGTCCACAATACGGAAGTCTTGCCGGCACTCGAGGATCGTCGGATGGTAAAACAGACCGTCACGGCCTTCGCACCGGGTGCCGCCCAATAGCAGCTTGGCGCCTTCCGCTTGGGCTTGCGCAACCTCACGCTCGATGTTCTCCAACTGCGCCTGAGTGCAGATGGGTCCCATTTCCGTGTCGGGCGCGAGGGGATCGCCAATTCTGATATGTCTTGCCTGAGCGATCAGCCGCTCCAGGAATTGATCTGCGATGTCGTCCTGCAGGTAGAGTCGCGATCCAGCAACGCAACTCTGGCCCGCGGCACCGAATATTGCAGAGATTGCACCGTTCAATGCGCTCTCGATATTGGCGTCCTCAAACACGATGAACGGAGATTTCCCGCCCAACTCCAAGGAGATTTCTGCAAAATTGTTCGAGGAATTCATGACGATATGCCTGGCGGCCGTCGGCCCGCCCGTGAACGATATCCGCGCGACGAGAGGATGCGAGGTCAAGACCTTGCCGCATGGGTCGGCGTGCCCGGTCACGATATTTAAGACGCCAGGAGGAATACCGGCTTCTTCGAAAAGTTTCCCAAGTTCGATGATTGCCGCACAGGCATGTTCCGACGCCTTGAGCACGACAGTATTGCCCGCCGCAAGTGCAGGTCCGATCTTGACGGAGGACAGGAAAAGCTGGGAATTCCACGGGACAACGGCCGCGATGACGCCCAACGGTTCGCGATTGGTGAAGACGAACATGTCCGGCCTGTCTATCGGGAGGGTCTCGCCGCTGATCTTGTCCGCGCAACCCGCGAAAAAGTGAAAGAACTCCGCCACATATTCGGATTGCCAACGGGTTTCCTTCAGGAGCTTTCCAGTGTCCGTCGACTCCAATGCGCTGAGCGCTTCCGCTTCTCGGGCGACGAGATCAGCCAGCCTGCGCAAGCAATGACCGCGTTGCGTAGCCGACATCTTGGACCACGGGCCTTCTCTCAATGCGCGATCGGCAGCCAGTACCGCCCGGTTCACGTCTGCGGCTGTCGCCTCAGGAAATCTATACCAGACACGGCCTGTCGTTGGATTGATGCTTTCGCATGTTCGCCCGTCTGAGGCGCCCACCCACTCGCCGTCAATCAGCATCTTGTAGTCTTTGGCCACCATCGAACTCCCTGAAAGCTGCAGGTTATGTTGGTATACAATTAGCGTCAGTAAACCATCGCATATCAGGAGGCATCATGACTTTCAAGTTCAGATTGTCATACATTTCCTTCCGTAGCACCTACGGAAGGAATGAGCGGAAGCAGTCGCAGCAGTGGTGCGCGCAGCTTTTCGCTGCAGGCGCGCGCCACTCGAAGCTGCCATGGCCAGCCAAGGTTTCTCTAGAATGTGAGTGTTCGCAACCCATTTGGAGAGACCGACCATGACCAGCGCAAATATTATACCCGCCGATGCGATGTTGGTAGCCATCGACATTGCCAAGGTTTGCAATGAAGTTCTGATCGAAGACCCAGGCACAAGCGTCGCCGCCGGCTGCAGGTCCTGAACAATCGTGCGGAGCATGATCGGCTGATCGAGGTTCTGCAGGCGTGTGGCAGACCGGTGGTCTGCGGCTTTGAGGCGACTGGCAATTATCATCGGCCCATAGCATGGCGTCTGGCTGAAGCGGGCTTCGAGGTACGGCTGGTGTCGTCGCTGGCGCTCGCGCGGACGCGAGAAGCCTTGCACAATAGCTGGGACAACAATGCAGGAACTGTCGAAGACGCATGAAGCGATCGCTAAGGCGAAGATCGAGATTCAGCATCGCATTCTGACGCATTACCTACAACCTCCTGAAAGCTCACAGCTAGAGAGCGCGTGTCGCGTAAGTCCTAAAACCCGCGACAGATCGGCCGCCCCCGGAAAATCAGGGTGTCATTTTCCAAAGTTGGCTTCAGCAGATTGCCACAAATAGTTTCAGCAACGGC
>JBEBWH010000009.1:0-21550 GCA_040392305.1 Bradyrhizobium sp.
AAAGATATAGAGTTGCGCTTCTGATTTTATCAGAAACGGAAAGCTCTGGTCACGTCGCACCATCGCGTTGCGCTATTGCGGCTCCGCCAGTAGGAAGGCGATATCGGCCCCGACGATCAGATCATCCTCGGTGCCGAAACTGTGCTTGCGCAGCCGGCCGGCGCGATCGATCAGGATCAGCGTCGGCGTGCCCCTCATGCCATAGGCCGCCATGGTCTGCGGGATCGGCCCGTCCTCGCCAGGCCGGTCCACCGCGATCGGAAACTCCAGCCGGTATTCGTGGATGAACGCTTCGAGCGATGTCGACGTCATCGCGGCATGGTGCTCGAACACAGTATGGATGCCGATCACCGCGACCTTGTCGCGCGGAAAGATTTTCGCCACCTTCTGCGCCTGCGGCAGGCCGCCCTGCACGCAGCCGGGGCACAGCATCTGAAAGGCGTGCAGCACGACGATCCGGCCGCGAAGCGCCGCGAGCGACAGGGGTTCGCCGGTATTGAACCAGCGCTCGACGATCAGCTCGGGCGCAAGACGCGCCGGCGCTTCCGCCGCATGATCCGCGTCGGTCATGCTCAGCCTCCGGCCGGCGTCAGTTCAGCCACCTTGCGCCGTAGCAGACGCAATTCCTGAAAGCGCTCGGACACGTCGCGCATGATCGCGGCGATGCCCGACACGCCTCCGTCATCGCCATGCAGGAGAACGATGGTGAACTCGACCGAGATGCGGCGGCCGTCTTTTGTCAGCGCCGGGACGGAGAGAATGTCGCCGGAGCCGTAGCGCGTCTCTCCGGTTTTCATCGTGCGCGCGTAGCCGTCGTTGTGACGCCCGCGAAGATTCTCGGGAATGATGATGTCGAGCGGCCGGCCGAGCGCCTCATCCGCACTGAAGCCGAAGATACGCGCCGCGCCGGGATTCCAGAAGCGGATGATGCCGTCCGGATCGGCCAACAGAATGGCGTCCGCGGCCGTCGAAAGAATGGCATCGGCCAGCGTCTGTCCCATCGGTTGCCTCCGCGCGGTCTAATCCCGTACGGCCGCCAGCCCCCGTTCGAGATCGGCGAGGAGATCACCTTCCGCCTCAAGCCCGACAGAAAGACGCAACAACCCCTCGTGGATACCGGCGGCGTGCTGGGCAGCCGTGTCCATGGAAGCATGAGTCATCGTGGCCGGATGCGCAACGAGACTTTCGACGCCCCCCAGCGACTCGGCGAGAATAAACACGTCGAGCCCCTCGATGAACCGCCGCGCGGCCTCCATGCCGCCGTTGAGCGCGAAGCTGAGCATGGCGCCGAAGCCGCTCTGCTGGGCCTTGGCGATCGCATGGGTCGGATGGCTCGCAAGGCCGGGATAATGGACCGCCTCGACCAGAGGGTGCGCTTCCAGAAATGCCGCAACGGCGGCGGCGCTGGCCTGCTGGCGCTCGATGCGGGGAAACAGCGTGCGGACGCCGCGCAGCGTGAGAAAGGCGTCGAACGGCGCGCCGCCGACACCGACGATGTTGGCCCACGCCGCCAGCGCCTCGGCATCGGCCTTGTCGGCCGCGATGATCGCACCGCCCACGACATCGGAGTGACCATTGAGATATTTCGTCGTGGAGTGAATGACGAAATCCGCGCCAAGCGGAATCGGCCGCTGCAACGCCGGTGACAGGAAGGTGTTGTCGACGGCGACTTTCGCGCCCGCCGCGCGCGCCGCGGTGGCCACCGCCCGGATATCGACCACACGCATCAAGGGATTGCTCGGCGTCTCGATCAGCACCAGCGCCGGCCGTTCCGCCAGCGCCGCCGCGCGCGCATCGGCATCGCCGAGGTCGGCGAAGATCAGGCGGAACTGGCCCTTCTCGCTGCGCGCCACGAGCAGCCGATAGGTGCCGCCATAACAGTCATGGGGCGCAACAATGAGGTCGTTCGAACCAAACTGCGCCAGCAGCAGATCGACCGCAGCCATGCCCGAAGCAGTGATCACCGCCCCCGCGCCGCCTTCGAGCTGCGCCAGCGTGTCGGCCAGCATGTCGCGGCCCGGATTGCTGGTGCGGGTGTATTCATAGCGGTGCGGCTGCTGCAGGCCGCCGAACGCGAAGTTGCTCGACAGATAGATCGGCGGGGTAATGGCGCCGAAGCTCTTGTCGGTGGCGATACCGTTCACCGCCGCAATGGTCTGCGGCGCTCTGACTTTGGACATAGCGGCTAGGCTCCCGGTCGGAGCCCCCTGACCGGCAGGCTCCTTTGTCATGATCCCCGCCGTCCCGGTCCGAAGCAGCGCTTTCGGCCACAGGAAGGCAACACGGGCGGCGCCCCATATGAGCCAGCCGACGCCGTTTCGCAAGCATCGCCGGCACCTGCGACGATCGCACGCGCTCCCCTTGAATCGCCCCGCATCCGGCCGGGATGTGCCTGGATCATCCCCGTCGATGCACCGACCGGAGCGAGCGTGGAAAATCCTTCTTTACGACAGCCCGATCAAGCAAAATCGATAGCGATTAATTTCGCGAGACAGCTTGAACGTCATCCGGCCGCCATCCCGGCGGCACAATCCGCCAATCGAAACTTGTCATCGCGCCGCGAAAGCGTACCAATGCTCTTTGGTTCCACAGTTGCGCCGGCCGGGAGACGGAGAGACGACGATGCCGAATGATGACGAGATTTTTGCCGCGCTGCGGTCGGTCGCCACCGCGACCGTGACGACGGTGCTACTGAAAAAGGGCCTGCGCAATGTCTGGATGCGCGGCACGCAGCCGATCCGGCCGGGTCAGCCGCGCCTGGTCGGGCGCGCCTTCACGCTCCGCTTCGTGCCCGCACGCGAAGATCTCGCAACGCCTGAGTCGTGGTCGTCGCCCATCTCCACCCGCGGCGCGATCGAAGCCATGCCGGACGGCTGCATCGCCGTGGTCGATGCGATGGGCATCACCGATGCCGGCATCTTCGGCGATATCCTGTGCGCCCGTATGCACAAGCGCCGGGTCGCGGCGCTGGTGACGGATGGCGTGGTGCGCGATCTCGCCGGCGTATTGGCGACCGGCCTGCCGGTCTGGTGCCGCGGCGCCGCCGCGCCGCCGTCGGTCGCCGGGCTCACCTTCGTCAACTGGCAGGAGCCGATCGGATGCGGCGGGGTCGCCGTGTTTCCGAACGACGTCATCGTCGTCGACAGCGACGGTGCGGTCGTCATTCCGCAGGCGCTGGTGGAGGAAGTGACGGCGAGCTGCGTCGAGCAGGAACGGCTGGAGAGCTGGATCATGCACGAGGTCGAACAGGGCACGCCGTTGCCCGGTCTGTATCCCCCGAATGCCGAGAACAAGGCCCGCTACGAGAAAAGCAAAGCGCAATAGCGCCCGGTCAGCATCGTCCGCGCGCCGCCGTCATTCGATGACGATGCGCGGCGCGGGACGCACGACGCCGCCGGCGTTCAAGGCCTCCCACAGCTGCCGGGCGATGCCGATATAGGTCTGCGCGTGATGGCTCTCGGGATCGGTCGCCACGATCGGGCGGCCGTCGTCCGACGTCTCGCGGATGCGCATGTCGAGCGGCACTTCGCCGAGAAACGGCATGCCAAGCCCGTCCGCTTCGCTGCGCGCCCCGCCATGGCCGAAGATATTGGTGACATGATTGCAGGCCGGGCAGCAGAACGCCGACATATTCTCGATCAGGCCGAGCAGCGGCACATTCACCTTCTCCAGCATGGCGATGCCGCGCCGCGCATCGATCAGCGCGATATCCTGCGGCGTCGAAACGATCACCGCGCCGGATAGCGGCGTCTGCTGCGCCATGCTGAGCTGGATGTCGCCGGTCCCCGGCGGGAAATCGACCACCAGCACGTCGAGATCGCCCCACGCGACGTTGCGCAGCATCTGCGTGATGGCGGAAATCACCATCGGGCCGCGCCAGATCATGGCCAGATCTTCCTCGACCAGAAAGCCGATCGACATCACCTTGACGCCATAGCCGGTCATCGGCTCGATCGTCCTGGCATCGATCTGGCGGGGCTTGCCGGACAGCCCGAACAACTTGGGCTGCGACGGCCCGTAAATGTCAGCGTCGAACATGCCGACGCGCAACCCCTGCGCGGCAAAGCCCAGCGCCAGATTGCACGACGTGGTCGATTTGCCGACGCCGCCCTTCCCGGACGCAACGGCAACGATGTGCTTGATGCCGGGGATCATCGCCGGCGTCGTGGTCGCCGGTCCGCGCATGGCGGCGCGCGGCGGCGGAGACGACGCAGGCCGAGCCGCGGCCGGAGCGCCCGGTGCGATCTTCGGCTTCAGCCCGACCAGCGCGCGCGCAACGCCCGGCAACGCGGCGATGGCGGCCTCGGCCGCCACCCGCACCGGCTCAAGCGCCCGGCTCTCGGCGGCCGCCACCGAGACGATACAGATCACGCGATCACCGGTGATCGTGATCTTGGCGATGCGGCCCGATTGCGGCAGCGACGAACCGTCCGCCAGCTTCACGCCCTCCAGTGCGCGCAGAACCTCTGCCTCGGTGATGGACACTCGCATTCTCCGGTTGCGATCAAACCGGCTAGTTGTCGGATACATGTTCCGGCAAATCAAGGAAGGATGGCCGCCTTGCGGGCCGTTCTTTAGTTGCGCCTCCTTGAGGCCGCCGCCGGAGCGTCCGTCCGTTCGGATGATTGACGGGGGCCGGCCATTTGGCCAATTTGCTCGCAGAACCGATCGCAGAGAGCCCTATGACGCACGACGCCTCACAGCCTTGGCCCATCGAAATCCGTCTGTTGAAGGACCGCCGGGCTCTGCACGTCACCTTCGACGACGGCTGCGCCTATGATCTCTCCGCCGAACTGTTGCGGGTGTGCAGTCCGTCGGCCGAGTTGCAGGGGCATTCGGAGGCCGAACGCAAGACGATCGGCGGCAAGCGCAACGTCACCATCATGTCGGTCGATCCGGTCGGCAATTACGCCATCCGCATCGGCTTCGACGACCATCACAGCACCGGGATCTATACCTGGCCGCTGCTGCACGATCTCGGCCTGAACCGCGACGAGCGGTTCGAAACCTATCTCTCCGAGTTGGCCGCCAAGGGCCTCGACCGCGACAGACCGGGCCTGCGCTGAACGCAAGCCCGGCGAGGGGGAACGGCGAGCCTAATAATCCTTGAGCAGCCGTTCGAGGTAGTCGAGTTCGATCTGCGGCCGCGCGGTGTCGCCGAGACGGCGACGCAGTTCCTCAAGAATGCGCCGCACTCGCTGTACGTCGATCTCGCCGGGAATCTTGACGGTCTGATCATCGCCGAATTCGCGGCCACGCAGCGGTCGGCCCAGCGGATCGGTGCGCTGATTGCCGCTCTGTTGGCGACCGTAACTGTCGCCGGGACCATCCTGGCCGCCGTCTTCGCCCATCTGCTGCTGCATGGCCTCGGCCAAGTTCTGCGCGCCGCGACGCAACGCCTCCAGCGCACGGCCCTGCGCATCGGCGGCGCCGGGCGCATTGCCCTCGCCGAGCCGGCCATCGGCATCACCCATCTCGGATTCGGCATCGCCGAGCGGATTGTCGCCGGCCCCCTCACCTTGCTGGCCTTGCTGCCCCGGTTGGCCCGGCTGGCCGGGGCGCTGACCCAAACCACGCTTGGCCAACTCCTCCTGCAGCCGGCGCAGCCGATCGCGCAGCGCCTGCTGATCCTGTTGGAGACCCTGCATGCCGCCGGGATCACCCTGCTGACCGTTGCGCCGATCGCGGCGCGCGTCCTGCCCTTCCTTGAAGGTGCGGTCGCGCAACTGCTGCTGCTTGCGGATGACGTCGCCCAGTTCGTTAAGCGCCTGCTCCATGTCGCCGGCCGGATCACCTTGCGACGGCCGCGCCATCTGCAGGTTCTCCAGCATCCGCTGCAACTGCTCGAGCAACTGCCGCGCGGCATCCTTGTCGCCGGAGCGCGACAACTGCTCCATGCGCGAGATCATGTTGTCGAGATCCTGCTGGCGCATCACCCGCGTATTGGGGTCGAGCGGCCGCGCCATCTGCTCAGGATTGTTGCGCAACTGCTCGGCGAGCTGGCGCATATAGTCGTCGAGCGCGGCGCGCAGGCGGTCGGTAAGTTGCTTGATCTCCTCGTCGCTGGCGCCGCGTTCCAGCGCTTCGCGCAGGGCGTCCTGAGCGGCGCGCAACGCCTTTTCGACGTCGCTGATGTCGCCATCCTCGATCGACACCGCCAGCGCCCACAGGCTCGCCACTACTTCGCGCAGCGCTTCGTCGCCATGCGCGCGCGACAGCTCGCCCGCGACATTGCGCAAGCCGAGATATTGCCCCGCATCCGGAGTGAAGATTTCCGGAGCGATCAGCAGCGCTTCGAGCGCCGTGGAAACGAGCCCGCTGCGACGCGCATCCAGGGCCAGCAGCCGCCGCTGCTCGATCAGGGCCCGCGCCAGCGGCTTGGTGAACAGCCGCTGCGGCAACTGCATCTCGAACGGCTCGCTCGTGCCCTCGTTGCCCGCCTCGTCGCGCGCCACCAGTTTCAAAGCGACGTCGGCGCCGGCATAGGGATTCTCGGTCAGATCCTTGATCGTCTGCCCCGTGCCGTTGCGCGGCCGTGCGCTCGGCAAGGTCAGGCCGAATTCCGGCGCATCGAACAAAGGTCGCGGCTCGCCCGGCAGATCACCTTCAACCTTCGATGCGTCCGCGCGGGCCTCGAAGCGGGCTTTCGCTTCGGTCACGCCGTAATCGTCCTCGATCTTGTAGGCGAGTTGCAGCGAGCCGCGCGCCTGCCGCTCCGGCGTCTTGGCAAGCGTGATGCGCGGCGGCTGGTCCGGCACGGCGGCGAACCGCCATTGCGCCCGGCTGATCGGCGCGCGCACCTGCGCGGCGCCGTCGGCGGCGATGGTGAAGCGGCGTTCCTGCGCGCCTTTCGGCGTTTCCTCGGCGGCATCCGCGGGCGCGACGCCGCCGCTCACGACAACATCCAGCGCCGCTCCGCTGGCGCGCACAACCAGCACGCTGCCCGCCGGCACCGTCATCACCCCGCCGCCGGCGTCGGCCTCGCGGTCGGCGGAGGAGAGGATCACGGGCGGCTTGCCCGTATAGACCGGCGGCGTCACCCAGGCATCGACCCGAACATGCGACGAGGCCAGCACGCCGTTCCAGTCGAATGCGGCGGCGATCCGCGCGGTCCGCTCGCCGCCTGCCGCGATGAAGGTCGCGACCAGCGCCACCACCACCAGAGCCCGCAGCGCCAGCGGATCGTGACGCGGCAGACGCGGCGTCGGAATGCCGGCACGCAGCCGCTTTAAGGATTGCAGAACACGCGCGCGCTGCGTCCGCCACAGCGCCTGCGCCACCGGATCGTCGGAGGTCAGCGTATCGGTGAGCGCGGTTGCGGGGCGATGCGCCAGGCCTGCGTTGCGATCGAGGCGGTGCAGCGCCTCGTCCCGACCGGGCCAGCGAAAGCGAGCCAGCGGAATGACGGCGGCGATCGCCAGCGCGGCCAGCAACACCAGGCCGGCGAGCCGCGCCCACAGTGGCAGCACCAGCCACAGGCCGGCCCATGACAGCGCCAGAAACAGACCCACGACCGTGAGAAGCCGCGCCAGCGCCGGCCACAGCCGTTCCCAGGCAATGGCATAGCGCGCACGCGCCAGCGCTTGCGTCAGCCGCAGCGAAGCGTCCTCGGAACCGGGGGAACCGGGCGTCCGCACGACCGGGTCGGGGGTTGGTCCGCTCAATCAGTTCTCCGGGTCGAATCCGGCGCGAGCAGAAGCGCTTCGTTGCACCTCGCAAAATCCATCGCGACCGGCTGCCTGAACTGCACTCTAGCACAACGGCGGCATTGAGGCAGAGCAGGGGCAGTCATCAAGGCAGACGTGCCGACATCAAGGCAGACATGGCAGGCCGCCGGCCGCCACGCATCGCCCCCTCACGCCTAGTTGATCGTCGGTCCCCGCGCGCCGGCCGCGAGCAGCCGGACCACGATGGCGAACAGCTCGTTCTGCGACGAGATGCCGAGCCGCTCATAGGCGCGGCGGCGGTAGGTCAGCACGCTGTGCAGGCTGATGTCGAGATGCGCGGCGATGGCTTCCGAGCTGAGCCCGAGCAGGATGCGGATGCAGACCTCGCGCTCGCGGCTGGTCAGCGCGGCAAGGTCCGGCGCGACATCGAACAACGACTGCAGCACGTCGCCGATCCCGGCCGGGCGGCGCGCGGCGCTCTCCTGCTCGAAATGGCGGGCGATGGCCGCCGCGAAGGAGGGACCGACCCGATTCAGCCGCGCCGCCTGCGCGGCGGAAAACGGTCCGCTGTGACGCAGACGATAGAAGTTGGCGTAGAAGCAGGCGCCCTCATGCCACACGGCCGAGGCGAACTTGTCGACGATGCCGGCATCCTCGAAGAACAGTTTGAGATAGTCGCGCCGGTACATCCGCCGTTCGAACGAGGGCAGCACGATCGGATCGACGCTGTCGCTGCGGGCGAGAATGGAATCCTTGTTCGGATCGGCGCGGTGGAAGTGGCCGGCATAGGCGTCGCCCAGATCCGGCCCGGTGCCGATCGACCCCGCCGTCAGCAGGCATCGCGCGTTGCTGTCGTCGGGGAAGGCAAACACCATGCAATGATCGACGCCCGCGATCTGGCGGAGCGTCTGCATCAGCACGCGCGGGAACTCTGGCCGGCCGATATGCAGCACGGTCCGGTCGATCCCGCCGCCTCCTTCGCCGCTGGCGCGCGACGCGGCACGCCCTGCATTCCCACCCATCGAGCCGTCTCTCCCGTCTCCGATTTGCCGTCAGTCTAAACCGCCCGGCAGGCCGGCGGAAAGCAGGAACCGCCGGACGCGCAAACTGTTTTCCGCTGTCGCAAGTGATGGGGACAGACAGCGGCGCGGCCGCCGCCTACGATCCCGCCACGATCACGTCGCGCCGCCGGCGCCAATTTCGAGGTATGCCATGGCCACGCAACTCGCCTCAGCCGCCGGGGCCGACTGCCCGAGCCTCCGCATCGATCCGTTTTCGGACGCCTTCCTGGCCGAGCCTTACGACTCTCATGAAGAGATGCGCGAGGCCGGTCCTGTGGTCTGGCTCGACACCTACGGCATCTACGCCATGGCGCGCCATGCCGAGGTGCACGCCTCGCTGACCGACTGGGAAACGTTCTGCTCCGGACGCGGCGTCGGCATCGAGGACTTCGCCAAGGTCAAGGCCTGGCGGCCGCCGAGCAAGCTCCTCGAAGTGGACCCGCCGCTGCACACGCGCACCCGCACGGTGATGAGCAGGATCCTGTCGCCCGGCGCGATGCGCAAGCTGCGCGACGATTTCCAGAACCGCGCCGATAAGCTGATCGACGGCCTCGTCGAGAAAGGCGAGATCGACGGCGTCAAGGATCTTGCCGAAGTCTTCCCGCTGCACGTCTTTCCCGAAGCGGTGGGCCTGCGCCGCGAGGGCCGCGAAAACCTGCTGCCGTTCGGCAACATGGTGTTCAACTCGTTCGGGCCGCGCAACGCCATCTTCGAGACATCGGTCAGGAACGCGCAGCCGGTCGTGCAATGGATCTACGACCAGTGCCACCGCCACATGCTGACGCCCGGCGGCTTCGGCTCGCAGGTCTGGGACGCCCACGACGCCGGCGACATCGACGAGGACGAAGCCCATACGCTGGTGCGCTCGATGCTCACCGCGGGGCTCGACACCACCGTCAACGGCCTTGCCAATTCGGTATATGCCTTCGCGAGCCACCCCGAGCAATGGCAGGCGCTGCGGGCCGACCGGTCGCTGATCCGGCCGGCGTTCGACGAAGTGCTGCGCTGGGAATCGCCGGTGCAGACTTTCTTCCGCACCACGACGCGCGATGTCGAAGTCGCGGGCACCACCATTCCCGAAGGCAACAAGGTCCTGTTGTTCCTCGGCGCCGCCAACCGCGACCGCCGCCGCTTCGAGAATCCCGAAGTCTTTGATATCCAACGCCGACCGACCGGCCACGTGGCCTTCGGCACCGGCATCCATGGCTGTGTCGGGCAACTCGTCGCCCGGCTGGAGGCCGATGTGATCTTCACGGCTCTGGCCCAGCGCGTCGCCGCGATCGAGTTCACCGGCGAACCGACGCGCAAGCTCAACAACACCCTGCGCTGCCTGGAATCGCTGCCGGTCAGGTTGAAAGCCGCATAAGCGCGGTTGACCTGCCGGCGATTCCGGTAATAGAAGATATGTTACAAAAAAAGCGACACACCTTCCGTTTTGATGCGTAATGGGTCAGCCTCAATATGACCCGGCCTGCCAGACCGGACGGATTCGCGCATAAGCTGTCAGGGATCGAAACGTCAGGGCCGGGCCAAAGTGGACACCACCATCTTTCTGTTCCTGCTGCAGGACGGCATCATCAACGGCGCCGTCTATGCATTGGCGGCCATCGCGCTGGTGCTGATCTTCGCGGTCACGCGCGTCATTTTCGTACCGCAGGGCGAATTCGTCGCCTTCACCGCGCTCACCATCGCAGCCCTTGAGAATGGCAAGCTGCCGCCGACTGTGTGGCTGCTGCTGGCGCTCGGCTGTCTCGCCGCCGTCTCCGAAATCGCGCAGTACCGCGCCGAGATGACGCTGAAGCGGCTCGCGCGCATCGCCGCCTTCGACATCGTGCTGCCGCTGATCTTTATCGCCATCGCCACCGTCGTTGCGCCGATGAAACTCGGCCAGGCCGTCTATATCCTGCTCGCCGTCATCCTCATCATTCCGATGGGACCGATGATCTACCGCATCGCGTTCGAGCCGATCGCCCATTCCAGCGTGCTGGTGCTGCTGATGGTGGCGTTCGGCGTGCACTTCTCGCTGACCGGGCTCGGCCTCGTCTTCTTCGGTCCGGAAGGCATCGGCACCACCGCGCTGTCGTCGGAGTCGTTTTCGCTCGGCGCCCTCGTCATCACCGGACAGAGCGTGGCAGTGGTCGCCACCACCGCGGTTTTCCTTGCTTTGTTCGCGCTGTTCTTCGGCCGCTCGCTGCTTGGCAAGGCGTTGCGCGCCTGTTCCTCCAACCGCGTCGGCGCGCGGCTGGTCGGCATCCCGACCTCGATCGCGGGCCAGGTGTCGTTCGGCATCGCCGCTTTCATGGGGGCGATTTCCGGCGTGCTGATCGGCCCGCTGATGACGGTCTATTACGACTCTGGCTTCCTGATCGGACTGAAAGCCTTCGTCGCCGCCATTCTCGGCGGCCTGCTGAGCTATCCGCTCGCGGTCGTCGCCTCGCTCGCGGTCGGCTTCTCCGAGGCGCTGTTTTCGTTCTGGGCCAGCGCATTCAAGGAAGTGCTGGTATTCGCCCTGATCGTGCCCGTGCTGCTGTGGCGTTCGTTCACATCGCCGGAAGGACACGACTGATGCGGCGCGCCATCGCACCCGTCCTCGCGCTCGTCATTCTGGCGCTGCCGTTCACCGGGCTGCTGTCCGAATACTGGGTCGCGCTGTTCGACTATATCGGCATCGCCAGCCTCGTCGCCATCGGCCTCGTGCTGCTCACCGGCGTCGGCGGCATGACCTCGTTCGGACAGGCGGCATTCGTCGGCTTCGGCGCCTACGCCACCGCCGTCGTCACCATCGACACCGGGCTGTCGCCGTGGCTGTCGCTGCCGATCTCGATCGCCGTCACCGGCGTCGCGGCGCTGTTGATCGGCGCCATCACGGTGCGGCTGTCGGGCCACTATCTGCCGCTCGGCACCATCGCCTGGGGCATCTCGTTCTATTACCTGTTCGGCAATATCAGTTGGCTCGGCGCGCATGACGGCATGTCCGGCATCCCGCCGCTGCACATCGGCAACCACGCGCTGATCGCGCCGGAAGAATTTTTCATCGTCGTCTGGGTGGTCGTGGTGCTCGCGGTCATCGCCACGCAGAACCTGCTGCGCGGCCGCATGGGGCGCGCGGTGCGCGCGCTGCGCCAGGGCGTACACGCCGCCGAGGCGTTCGGCGTCTATACGCCCGCGACCAAGCTGAAAGTGTTCGTCTACGCGGCGATGCTGGCGGGCGTCGCCGGCTGGCTCTACGCCCACTTCCAGCGCTCGGTGTCGCCGGGACCGTTCGGCATCATTCCCGGCACCGAATATCTGCTGATGGCGGTGCTCGGCGGCGCGGGGCGCGTCTATGGCGCGATCCTCGGCGCCACCGCGATCATCGTGCTGCGCGACCAGTTGCAGAGCTTCCTGCCGCTGATCGTCGGCAGCGCAGGCAATTACGAGATCATCGTGTTCGGCGCCATTCTGGTGCTGATCCTGCGCGTCGCCTCCGATGGGCTCTGGCCGATCCTGTTCGGGCCGCAGGGCGCACCGGACGTCAGGGAGCCCGCCGCCGGCGATACGCCGTCGCCACGGCCGCGGCCGGAAGCCGATGCGGTGCTGATCGAGGCCGACGCCGTGCGCAAGGAGTTCGGCGGGCTGGTCGCGGTCAACGACGTCTCGTTCGCTGTGCCCGCCGGCCGCATCGTCGGCCTGATCGGCCCCAACGGTGCAGGCAAGAGCACGACCTTCAATCTCGTCACCGGCGTGCTGCCGCTGACCGCCGGGCGCATCGCGTTCGAGGGGCAGCCGCTGGCGCGGCACACGCCGCAACGGATGGCGGCGCTCGGGCTCGGCCGCACCTTCCAGCATGCCGAGATCGTGTCCGACATGAGCGTGATCGAGAACGTCGCACTCGGCGCGCATCTGCGCGGCAAGGCCGGCATGGTGCGAGCGATGGCCGGGCTCGACCGGCCCGAGGAAGCGGTGCTGTTCGATATCGCGCGGCGGCAGCTCGCGCGCGTCGGGCTGTCGGATGTCGCAACCGTCCCGGCCGGATCGCTGGCGCTCGGGCAGTTGCGGCTGGTCGAGGTGGCGCGCGCGCTCGCGCTCGATCCGATCCTGCTGCTGCTGGACGAGCCGGCCGCCGGCCTGCGCGTCGGCGAGAAGAAGGCGCTGGCCAGGCTGTTGCGCGACCTGCGCGCCGAGGGCATCAGCATTCTCCTTGTCGAGCACGACATGGATTTCGTCATGAACCTCGCCGATCATCTCGTGGTGCTCGATTTCGGCACCAAGATTTCCGAGGGCCGCGCGGCTGACGTCAAGAACGACCCCAAGGTGATCGAGGCCTATCTCGGAGGCGTGGCATGAGCGCGCCGATCCTGAAAGTGCGCGATCTGCGGGTGGCCTATGGCCATGTCGAGGTGGTGCACGGCGTCTCTCTCGACATGACGGAGGGGGCGCTGATCACCGTGATCGGCGCCAACGGCGCGGGCAAGACCACGCTGCTCAACGCCATCATCGGCTTGATGCATGCAAGCGGCACCATCGAACTCGGCAACGAGCCGATGACGGCGAAACCGCTGGAGTCGCGGGTGCGCGCGGGGCTCAGCCTCGTGCCGGAGCGGCGCGAACTGTTCGCCGACATGTCGGTCGAGGACAACCTGCTGCTCGGCGGTTTCCGCCGCCCGGCGCGCGAACGCGGCGAAAGCCTCGCCGACATCTTCGCGCGCTTCCCGCGGCTGAAGGAGCGCCGCACGCAGCTTGCCGGCACGTTGTCCGGCGGCGAGCGGCAGATGCTGGCGATGGGGCGCGCGCTGATGGCGCGGCCGAAGCTGCTGATGCTCGACGAGCCGAGCCTCGGGCTTGCGCCGCTGATCGTGCGCGACGTCTTTCACATCCTCACCGAGCTGCGCGCCGCCGGCGTCTCCATTTTGCTGGTCGAGCAGAACGCGCGCGCCGCGTTGCAGATCGCCGATTACGCCTATGTGATGGAACTGGGCGAGATCACCGCGCAGGGCCGCCCCGAGGAGATCGCGCAGGACCAACGCCTGATTGAAAGCTATCTCGGCTTCGGCAAGAATGAATACTAACGAACCTCACACATAAGCACATAACAACGCATCAACACCAAGGGAGAAACGGCATGAGGACGACATCACGACATCTTCTGACGCTGGCGGCGGCCACCGTCGCCGCATTCGGATTGAGCCTCGGCGCGGCGCAGGCGCAGATCAAGGTCGGCATCACCATGAGCGCGTCCGGCCCCGGCGCGGCGCTTGGCCAGCCGCAGATGAAGAGCGTCGCCACCCTGCCCAAGGAGATCGCCGGGCAGAAAGTGACCTATATCGCGCTCGACGACGAGTCCGACGCCACCAAGGCGGCGCAGAACGCGCGCAAGCTGATCCTCGACGAAAAGGTCGACGTGCTGGTCGGCTCCTCGCTGACCCCGGTGTCGCTGCCGCTGATCGACATCGCCGCCGAAGCCAAGACCCCGCTTTTGACGCTCGCCGCCGCCGCCGTGCTGGTGACGCCGATGGACGACAAGAAGAAGTGGGTGTTCAAGGTGGTGCCCAATGACGACATCATGGCCGCCGCGATCCTCAAATACATCGCCAAGACCGGCGTGAAGAAGCTCGGCTATATCGGCTTCTCCGACGGCTACGGCGAAGGCTACTACAACGTGCTCAAGGTCGAGGCGCCCAAAGTCGGCATCGAGCTCACCACCCACGAGGTCTATGCCCGCAACGACGCCAGCGTCACTGGGCAGGTCCTGAAGATCATCGCCACCAAGCCGGATGCGGTGTTCATCGCCTCCGCCGGCACCCCCGCCGTGCTGCCGCAAAAGGCGCTGCGCGAGCGCGGCTACAAGGGCCCGATCTTCCAGACGCATGGCGTCGCCACCAATGAGTTCATCCGGCTCGGCGGCAAGGACGTCGAAGGCGCGATCTACACCGGAGAGGCTTTCACCATCGTCGACGATCTGGCCAAGGACAGCCCGTTCCGCGCCGCGCCGGAGCGCTACATCGCCGCCTACAAGGCGCTGCACAACGAAGAGCCGGCCGCCTTCGGCGCGCATCTGTTCGATTCCATCGTGCTCGTCGAGAATGCCGTGCCGGCGGCCCTGAAGGCCGGCAAGCCCGGCACCGCGGAATTCCGCGCCGCGCTGCGCGAGGCGCTGGAGAACGGCAAGGAGATCTATCTCAACAACGGCCTCTCCAACATGAGCCCGACCAACCACAACGGCTACGATGAACGCTCGGCCTTCCTGATCAAGGTCGAGGGCGGCAAGTTCCGGCTGCTGAAGCAGTAATCCCGCCACATTCATCGCCACATTGCGAGGGCGGCCGGGTTTCGCTAACAACCCGGCCGCCCTTGTTGTTTTCACGAACCTGTCGCAACCGCATCATGCCATCGCACACCACGGTCATCATCGGCGCGGGCCACGCCGGATTTCAACTCGCCATTTCGCTGCGCCAGAACGGCTATGCCGGCGCCATCCGCCTCGTCAACGACGAGCCGCATCCGCCCTATCAGCGCCCACCGCTGTCGAAGACCTATCTCAAGGGCGACGGCGGCATCGCCACCGTGACGTTCCGTCCGGAAAAGTTCTTCGCCGATCAGGCGATCGAACTGATCGCCGACCGCGCCATCGCCATCAATCGCGCCGCGCGCAGCGTGCGGCTCGTCTCCGGCCATGCGCTTAACTACGATCACCTCGTACTCGCGATGGGTGCGGCCAACCGCCCTCTGCCGAATGTCGACGTGCCGGTCGCCGCGATCCGCAGCTTCGCCGAGACCGAAGAGCTGCGCCTGCGCCTTGCGGATGCGCGCCACGTCACCGTGGTCGGCGCGGGCTTCATCGGCCTCGAATTCGCCGCCACGGCGCGCGCCAAGGGGCTTGCGGTCGATGTCGTCGAGCTTGGCCCGCGGCTGATGGCGCGCGCGGTGTCGCCGGAAATCTCGCGCTACTTCCAGTCGCGCCATGAAGCGGCGGGCGTCCGCTTTCATTTCGACACGCATATCGCCGGGGCCGTGCGCGCAGGCGAGCATGGCGCGCGCCTCGCACTCGCCAACGGCGAGACGATCGCAACCGATTGCATCGTTGCCGGGATCGGCGTCATTCCGCATACGCGGCTCGCGCAGGAAGCCGCGCTCGAAACGCAATCCGGCATCGTCGTCGACGAGCAGCTTCTGACCTCGGACCCGGACATTTCCGCCATCGGCGACGGCGCGTTGTTTCCCTGCCGCCATGCGGGAGGGCCGGCGCGGCTGGAATCGGTTCAGAACGCCACCGATCAGGCGCGCTGCGTCGCCGCCCGCCTCACCGGCAAGGCGCATATCTATGACGCGCTGCCGTGGTTCTGGAGCGATCAGGGCAGCGACAAGCTGCAGATCGTCGGACTGTTCAACGGCTTCGACCGCACCGTCATTCGCGGCTCGGTCGCCGACAATGCGTTTTCGGTGTTCTGCTACAAGGGGGACCGCCTGCTTGCGATTGAATCGGTCAATCGTGCCGGCGACCATGTCGCGGGGCGCAAGATTCTCGGGGCCGGCGGCAACGTCCGATTCGATGACGCCGCCGATCCCGACTTCGACCTGCGCAAGGCGGCCGCGTAGCGTTGCGTTTCGCGCAGCGGAAGGAGTCCTTGAATATCGACATCCGCTCATGTTTGCGCGTCGCGCCAACATGAATGTGACCGCCGGCGCGCGGCCGACGGAAAACGGCGATTGCCAGTCCGGCCGCCCGGTCCTAAAATCCGGGCTGTTCCGATGACATTCAGACAATCGGCCCGGCCGCCTGCGGTTGTCCTGATCGCGAAGATGATCGCCTTCAGGACCGGATGCGAGGCAAAAGCCGGCAGCTTCCCCGCCTAACAAGCCAACAACCAAAGAGGTTACGTCATGGTTCATCGCTTGCAGTTCTACATCGATGGCGCATGGGTCGATCCCGCCGTCAAGAAAACCACGCCGGTGGTGAACCCCGCGACCGAAGAGGCGATGTACGATATCGCGCTCGGCTCCAAGGCCGACGTGGACAAGGCGGTGGCCGCGGCGAAGCGCGCATTCGAAACTTATTCGCAGACGAGCCGCGAGGAGCGCGTGGCGCTGCTCGAGAAGATCATCGCGGTCTACAAGACGCGCATGAATGATCTGGGCGCGGCGATCTCCGACGAGATGGGCGCGCCGCTGCCCTTCGCGGAAAAATTTCAGGCCGGGGCCGGATTGGGCCACCTTGCCTCGACGCTCGACGTGCTCAAGAGCTACAATTTCGAGGAGCCGATCGGCTCCGCGGTGGTGGTGCGCGAGCCGGTCGGTGTCATCGGCATGATCACGCCGTGGAACTGGCCGCTCAACCAGATCGCCTGCAAGGTCGCCCCGGCGCTTGCCGCGGGCTGCACCATGATCCTCAAGCCGTCCGAGTTCACCCCGTCGTCAGCGCTGATCTTCGCCGAAATCCTGCATGAAGCCGGCGTGCCGAAAGGCGTGTTCAATCTCGTCAACGGCCTCGGTCCCGAGGTCGGCGCGGCGATGAGCGAGCATCCCGATATCGACATGATTTCGTTCACCGGCTCGACGCGGGCAGGCATTGACGTCGCGCAGCGCGCGGCGCCGACCGTCAAGCGCGTCAGCCAGGAACTGGGCGGCAAGTCACCGAACATCATTCTCGACGACGCCGATCTGCAGAAGGCGGTGAGCGGCGGCGTCGCCCACGTCTTCAACAATTCCGGCCAGTCCTGCAACGCGCCGACGCGCATGATCGTGCCGCTGTCGAAGATGAAGGAGGTTGCCGAGATCGCCAGGGCAGTGGCCGACAAGACCATCGCCGGCGATCCGCGCGCCGCCGAGACCAAGATCGGGCCGGTGGTCAACGCCAACCAGTGGAACAAGATCCAGGCGCTGATCAAGAAGGGCATCGACGAGGGCGCGACGCTGGTGGCGGGCGGTCCCGGCCTGCCGACCGGCGTCAACAAGGGCTACTATGTGCGCCCGACCGTGTTCGCCGACGTCACCAACGAGATGACCATCGCGCGCGAGGAAATCTTCGGGCCGGTGCTGTCGATCATCGGCTACAAGGACGAAGAAGAGGCGATCCGCATCGCCAACGATACGCCCTATGGTCTGGCCGGTTACGTCTCGGCGGGCAGTGTGGAGAAGGCGCGCGACTTCGCCCGCAAGATCCGCGCCGGCAACGTCAACGTCAACGGCGTGCCCAATGAGCGCACGGCGCCGTTCGGCGGCTACAAGCAGTCGGGCAACGGCCGCGAATGGGGCAAGTTCGGCCTCGAAGAATATCTCGAGGTAAAGGCGATCTCCGGCTTCAACGCGGCGTAATCGGCTCAACCCTCTTCTCAGAAGCCGCCGGACATTCCGGCGGCTTTTTCCTTTGCCGCATGCAACCCGCGGTCATCGGCCCATTCGGCAGCTCCATTTAGATGCTCTCTAAACTGAGCCGGCTCCCAAGCCTCTTTTGAACGAACCTAAACTGGCGCTGTAGCGAAGCAGGGCCTCCTTGGCTACAACCGCTCTGCCCTGAAGGAGCCCAGTGAGGCGCCTGCACGGCGCGGTGTCGTACCCGGACCGGCATCGTCTTGACCGGCTTTCCGCCGCCGCCTTTTCAAATCAGAGCGTATGCACGACCGACCTGCCAAACCCGCACCCGCCGCCAACGATGCCGATCTGCTGTGGCAGCAGCGGCAGCGCCGCGCATTCTGGCTGCGGCAATTCCATACTTGGCATTGGGTCAGCTCGGCGATGTGCCTGATCGGCATGATCCTGTTCGCCGCCACCGGCATCACGCTCAATCACGCCGGCCAGATCGAGACGCGCCCGAAGGTCGAGACCCGCAATGCCGAGCTGCCGGCGGCGATGCTCGCACAGGTGCAGGCAGGCCCGGAAGCCGCCAAGGCGACGCCGCTGCCGGCGGACGTTCAGGACTTCATCGCCAGCCGGCTCTCGGTCGGCGTCAAGGATCGCGACACCGAATGGTCGCGCGATGAAATCTACGTCGCGCTGCCGCGCGCCGGCGGCGACGCCTGGCTCAGCATCGACCGCGCCGACGGCAAGATCACCTATGAAGCCACCGATCGCGGCTGGATCGCCTATTTCAACGACCTGCACAAAGGCCGCCACACCGGCGCGGCGTGGAGCTGGTTCATCGACATCTTCGCCGCCGCCTGCCTGGTGTTCTGCCTGACCGGGCTGTTGCTGCTCAATTTCCATTCGTCGCGGCGGCCGGCGACCTGGCCGATGGTCGGCCTCGGTCTCGTGATTCCGTTCCTGCTTCTGATCCTGTTTGTCCACCAATGAGGTTTCGTCGATGAGACTGGTGATTTCCGCGGCCCTGACCGGCCTGATGAGCGGCACGGCGCTGGCGGGCGGCGCCGCCGTCAACGTCGAAATTCCGCGCCTCAACGTTGCCGAGTATCACAAGCCTTACGTGGCGTTCTGGATCGAGAGCAAAGACGGTGCGAAGATCAACAACCTCGCCGTCTGGTACGATCTCAAGCAGAAGAACAACGAGGGCAACAAGTGGCTCAAGGATATGCGGCAATGGTGGCGCCGCACCGGCCGCGAGCTGACGATGCCGGTCGACGGCCTGAGCACCCCGACGCGGCCGCCCGGCACGCACAAGCTCTCGTTCGATTCCAGCGCCAAGCCGCTCGCCGACCTCGCACCGGGCGAATACGTCCTGATCGTCGAGGCCGCGCGCGAAGTCGGCGGCCGCGAGATTCTGCGCCTGCCGTTTCAGTGGCCGCCCAGCGCGCCCGCCACCGTCGATGCCAAGGGCGAGCATGAACTCGGCCAGGTGACGTTGACCCTGACCCCGTGAGGAGGATATCGCGATGAAGAAGCACATCACCTGGGCGCTAGCGGCGATCTCCGCCGTCACCGTTTTCTCCGCCGCCGCGCAGGCGCACCGCGCCTGGCTCCTGCCCTCCGCCACCGTGCTGTCGGGCAACGACCTGTGGGTGACGGTCGATGCCGCCATCTCCAACGACCTGTTCTATTTCGAGCATCATCCGATGCGGCTCGAAGGGCTGGCCGTCACCGCGCCGGACGGCACGACCGCCAAGTCGGAGAACCTCGCGACCGGACGCTATCGCAGCACTTTCGACCTCAAGCTCGACAAGCCCGGCACCTACAAGATCGCCGTGCTCAATGACGGCGCCTTCGCCCGCTACAAGCTCGACGGTCAGGACAAGCGCTGGCGCGGCAAGGCCGATGCGCTCGCCAGCGCCATTCCCGCCAACGCCACCGATGTGCGCGTGACCGAAAGCGTCGGCCGCATCGAGACCTTCGTCACCTCCGGCAAGCCGACCGACGGCGCGATGAAGACCACCGGCAACGGGCTCGAACTGGTGCCGGTCACCCATCCCAACAACCTGTTCGCCGGCGAGGAAGCGAAATTCCGGCTGGTGCTCGACGGTGAACCGGCCGCCGGCGTGAAGGTCGAGATCGTGCCCGGCGGCATCCGCTATCGCGACCAGCTCAACGAGATCAAGGTGACGACCGACGAATCCGGCACCTTCTCGGTGAAGTGGCCGACCCCCGGCATGTACTGGCTGAGCGCCTCGGTGCAGGACAAGAAGACCAAGATCAAGGATGCCTCGCGGCGCGCCAGCTACACCGCGACCGTCGAGGTGCTGCCGCAGTAAGCGCGGCGGCCCCGCTTTGCCCGCCGCCCGCCGCGTCGCCGTTCCGCTGCGCCTGACGCGTGCGGCGGCGCGTCCCGCGACCGGCGCGGTCTCTGCGCTCGGCGGCGCGACCATGGGCACCACATGGTCGGTCAAGGCGGTGATGGCCGAAAGCGAGCGCGACCCGCTGCGGCAGGATATCGCCGCCGCGCTCGATCTCGTCGTCGCGCAGATGAGCACCTGGCTGCCATCATCCGACATCTGCCGCTTCAACGCGGCGCGCGCGGGCGAGACCGTCGCGCTGCCCGCCGAATTTCATGCTGTGCTGTCCTGCGGCCTGCGCATCGCGCGCGAGAGCGATGGCGCCTATGATCCCGCGATCGGCCGGCTCGTCGAACTCTGGGGTTTCGGCCCGTCGCCGAGGCGCGCCACGCCGCCCGCCGCGGATGCGATCAAGGCCGCCCATGACGCAGGCGGCTGGCGGCGGCTGACGCTCGCGGCTGACGGCGCTCTGCGCCAGCCGGGCGGCCTGCAGCTTGATCTGTCATCCATCGCCAAGGGCTTCGCCGTCGATCTCGTCGCCGCGCGGCTGCGCGAGCGCGGGCTTGGCCATTTTCTCGTCGAGATCGGTGGCGAGCTTCTGGGCGCGGGCGTCAAGCCCGACGGCACGCCGTGGTGGGTCGGCGTCGAGCACGCCGCGGATCCGAATGCAGCCAGCCGCGAGCCACTGGTGGTCGCGCTGCATGGCCTCGCGGTCGCGACCTCCGGCATCGAGCGCGCCTTCACGCATGACGGCCGCTGCTACTCGCATACGATCGATCCGCGCAACGGCTGGCCGGTCGCAAGCGGCCTCGCCTGCGCCACGGTGCTGCACATCTCGTGCATGGAAGCGGACGCTTATGCGACCGCGCTGATGGTGATGGGTGCGGACCGCGCGCAGACCTTCGCCGCCGCACATGATCTGGCCGCCCGAATCGTCACTGACGACGGCACCGAACACATTAGCCCGGCCCTCGCGGCCATGCTGGCGTAACGCCGGCCGAACGGCCCGACGGCACCTCTCCAGCGTGACCGCTTCCGAAAATCGGAGCGGCCCGAAAGCCCGACCTCCCCGTGTGAGCGGGCATGACGCACCCGACCGGTCACAATCACCGCCGGCAATCCATCCTCTTCAAGACGGATGCGCGGGTCAAGTCCGCGCATGAGGACCGGTGATTCCGCCGGGCAG
>JBEBWH010000010.1:0-20414 GCA_040392305.1 Bradyrhizobium sp.
CATACCGCCGATCCAAAGAGATGAAGCCCCACGCCGGATCGCCCGCGCGGGGCTTTCTTCTGGGAAGCGATGGATCGCCGGCATAGGCGAGCGAGGCGATGCCGCTCGTCGAGCGACCGACCCAGCCTGAAGCCGGGGAAGCCGGGCCGGGCGCTGCCGTCGGCCTCTCCGACGCTGCCGCGCATCGTCTTTCCGGGGCAAAGCCGCCGCCTGCCGAAAATGTCTTGGTGGCCTGCCGCCGCGGAGGGCGTCGATGTCGCAGAGCACAATTTTCCACTCCTGCTTTTGCAAATGAGTTGCAATTAAGACTATTCTCCGGCATGGTGACCGGGATGGATGCTCGTTCGCCGCAAGTGCCGCCCCAGCCGGATGCCGCCGCCGCCACCGCCTCGCTGGAGGCCGATGGATGGCGCACCGCGCGCGGCGAGCCGTCGCTGGTGGGCATGTATGGCAGCATCCAGACGCGCCGCGGCGGGCCGCTGTGGCGTCGTCTGCTGGCCTTCCTCGGGCCGGGCTATCTCGTCGCCGTCGGCTATATGGACCCCGGCAACTGGGCGACCTCGCTCGCCGGCGGCGCCAAGTTCGGCTATGCGCTGCTGACCATCGCGCTGTTGTCCAACATCATGGCGGTGATCCTGCAATCGCTGTGCGCCCGGCTTGGCGTCGGGGCGGGGCGGGATCTGGCGCAGGCCTGCCGCGACGCCTATCCGCGCTGGGTGTCGTGGCCGCTGTGGGTGTCGGCGGAAATCGCCATCGTCGCCACCGACCTCGCCGAAGTGATCGGCACCGCGATCGGCCTCAACCTGCTGTTCGGGATTCCGCTCGAACTCGGCGTTCTCATCACCGCAGCCGACGTTTTTCTCATCCTCGCCTTGCAGGCCTACGGTTTCCGCTGGATCGAAGCGGTGGTGGTGACGATGCTGGCGGTGATCACCGCATGCTTTGCGATCCAGATCGCGATGGCCGATCCGGACTGGGGCGCGGTCATCCGCGGCTTCGCCCCGACCACCGAGATCGTCACCAATCCCGAGATGCTCTATCTCGCGCTCGGCATCCTCGGCGCGACGGTGATGCCGCACAATCTCTACCTGCATTCAGGGCTGGTGCAGACGCGCAATTACGGCCCGAGCGTGCCGGAGCGCCGCGACGCGATCCGGCTGGCGACGATCGATTCGACCGTGGCGCTGTGTTTTGCGCTGCTCATCAATGCGTCGATCCTCATCCTCGCGGCGGCGACTTTCCATCAGGCCGGCAAGACCGATGTCGCCGAGCTGGATCAGGCGCATGCGTTTCTGCTGCCGTTGCTGGGCTCGTCCGTCGCGCCGACGCTGTTCGCCATCGCCTTGCTCTGCTGTGGGCTGAACTCCACCATCACCGCCACGCTGTCGGGCCAGATCGTGATGGAGGGATTTCTCAACCTGCGCATCGCGCCCTGGCTGCGCCGCACCGTGACGCGCATGATCGCGATCATACCGGCGGCGGCCGTCACCATCTGGTATGGCGAGAAGGGCACCGGCCAGCTTCTCATCCTCAGTCAGGTGGTGCTGAGCCTGCAACTGCCCTTCGCGATCGTGCCGCTGGTGATGTTCACCGCGAGCCGCCGCAAAATGGGCGCGTTCGTCGCGCCGCGCTGGCTCACGGCGGCGGCGGCGCTGATCGCGGTGGTGATCATCGCGCTGAACGCCAAGCTGGTGGTTGATTATTTGCTCGACTGACGTGGATCAATCGAGCGTCGGTTCGACCGGCGGTCCCGGCTCGTCGATCCGCACCCAGCCGCTTGCGGCCAGCCGCTGCTGCGGCAGGAAGCGGCTCTTGTAGGCCATCTTGCGCGAGCCTTCGATCCAGTAGCCGAGATAGACGTAAGGCAGGCCGAGCCGGCGCGCGCGGGCGATGTGGTCGAGGATCATGAAGGTCCCGAGCGAGCGCTGCTCCTCGCCCGGCTCGAAGAACGAATAGACCATCGAGAGCCCGTCATTCAGGATGTCCGTCAGCGCCACGCCGACCAGTTCGCCGCGCTGGGGCGACGACGGCAGGCTGCCGGGCTGGCGGCGGCGATACTCGATGAGCCGCGTTTCGACATGGCTGTCCTCGACCATCATCGAATAGTCGAGCACCGTCATGTCGGCCATGCCGCCGTGCCGGTGGCGGGCATCGAGATAGGCCCGGAAGACGGAATACTGTTCCGAGGTCGGCACCGCGCCACGCTGCTCGCTGACGATATCGCTGTTGCGCGCCTGGACTTTCCGGAAATTCCGCGACGGACGGAATTCGTTGACCATCACCCGGACCGAGATGCAGGCGCGACATTGATCGCAGGCGGGGCGGTAGGCGATCGACTGGCTGCGCCGGAAACCGCCATGGGTCAGCAGGTCGTTCAGCTCGCTCGCCTTCTCGCCGACGAGGTGCGTGAAGACTTTCCGCTCATAGCGTCCCGGCAGATAGGGGCAGGGCGAGGGGGCGGTCAGATAGAACTGCGGCGTGTCGCGCGAGTGTTGGGTCACAGCTTGCGTTCACCTCCGGCAGTGCCGCGGAATTGCGCCGGGCACCTCTTCAAGCATCGCCGCGCCACGCCCGGCGGTCAACAAATTTGCGATGGCGGTGGATGGTCAGACCGGGCGGGGCGGCACCGGATCGAGCCCGGCATCGCTGTTGATGACCACCGTTCCCAGAACCATGTCATGCAGCAGTCGCCGCCGGCCGTTGAAAAGGCCGACCAGCAGAATGAACGGCGTCAGCACCGACACCGAGACCCAGAACAAGACCGCGTGGGTGGCGCCGAGGAGAAAATAGGCCGGTTCGCCGAACCAGGTGCGCATCTGCAAGCCCATTGCCCGCATCCCGATGGTCGCGGAGTTCGGTCCGCCCAGCGTCAGTCCGTAATAGACGATCGCCCAGATCACCGATCCCGGCGACAGCAGCCAGAACAATGCCCAGCCGAGACCGAGCGTGACGAAGCCGAAAAGAGCGATGAACACCACGGCCAGGATGACCGGGAGGGCGAGAACGACCAGGTCGATCAGGAAGGCCATCACGCGCCGCATCAGGACGCCGCGAAACAGCTCCGGCTGCGTAACCGCATCATAGGCCGCCTCAAAACCGCCGCCGTTTCGCCATGTGGCATCGGCGACTGTCGGGCCTCGCGTTGGATCGGACATGGCTCAACATCCTCCGTGCTGCGCGGGAAGGCAGATGGCGATTGCCGCGACGCCGCACAAGGGGGCGGCAGAAGCCTAGCGCGCCGCGCGAAGCCGCTCGGCGGCGTGCGGGGCGAAATAGGTCAGCACCCCGTCGGCGCCTGCGCGCTTGAACGCGGTGAGACTTTCCATGATGGCGCGGTCGCCGTCGATCCAGCCATTGGCCGCGGCGCCCGCGATCATCGCGTATTCGCCGGACACCTGATAGGCGAAGGTCGGCATGCCGAAGGCGTCCTTCACCCGGCGCACGATATCGAGATAGGGCAGGCCCGGCTTCACCATCACCATGTCGGCGCCCTCGGCGATATCGAGCTCGACCTCGCGCAGCGCTTCGTCGGAATTGGCGTAGTCCATCTGATAGGTGCGCTTGTCGCCGATCAGCGCCTTGGATGAGCCGACCGCATCGCGGAAGGGGCCGTAAAAGGCCGACGCATATTTGGCGGCATAGGCCATGATCTGCACGTCGAGAAAGCCGGCGGCGTCGAGCGCCTGACGGATCGCGCCGACGCGGCCGTCCATCATGTCGGAAGGCGCGATGACGTCGCATCCCGCTTCGGCCTGCACCAGCGCCTGCTGCACCAGCACGGCAACGCTCTCGTCGTTGAGGATCCTGCCGTCGGCGATCAGGCCGTCGTGACCATGGCTCGTGAACGGGTCGAGCGCCACGTCGCACAGCACGCCGAGCTCCGGAAACTCCTTCTTGATGGCGCGGACCGCCTGGCACACCAGATTGTCCGGATTGAGCGCCTCGCTGCCGGTCTCGTCACGCAGCGCCGGATCGGTATAGGGGAACAGCGCCATGCAGGGGATGCTCAGTTCCAGCGCCCGCTCGGCGGCCCGCACGGCCTGATCGACGCTGAGCCGCTCGACGCCCGGCATCGACGGAACAGGGACCCGCTCGTTCGTGCCGCCGACCACGAAAATCGGCCAGATCAGGTCGTCCGTGGTGAGAACATTTTCCCGGACCAGACGTCGCGCCCATTCCGCTTTGCGGTTGCGACGCGGCCGGGTCACGAGATCCAGCCTCGGCGCGGTCTCGACCGGGCGGGGCTTCGGAGCCGGTGCGCCGCGCAATTCTATCGGGCGGCCGTATTTGATCGCCATGGTCGTTGTCTCCAAACTCGCGGCGTTGCGTTGCCTGCCGCCGGTTTAGCATCTCGTGCCGGTACGGGGAACAGATTGATTTTGCGGGCGCGCGAGTCCAAGAAACCCGGCAAAATGAATCGCTGCGGATCGACCATTCGCGATGCCACGAAAGGCCACCAGCATGCCTGACACCTCCAAGCGTCGGCCGGCGCTTCATCAAGTGCTGCCGGATGCGATTGCGTCGGGCCTGTCCGAGACAGGGCACGATATCTGGCCGCGGCGGCTGGTGCTGTTCCTGCGCGTCATGGCCGTATTCGCGATGCTCAAGGGACTCTATTGCTGGGCGCTGGTGCTGGGCTTCATCGGCAGCGGCGACGAGGCGTTCGAAGTGCAGACGCTCGCCTGGCAGACGGCGACGATCTATTTCGCCGTTATCCAGCTTGTCGCATCCGTCGGCCTCTGGCTCGCGGCGCCGTGGGGCGCGGTGATGTGGCTGACGACTGTGGTTTCGACCGCAGTGATCGAACTGATGTTTCCCGCGATCTACGGCGGCAACTTTATCGTGGTGGCGATCGAGGTGACATGCCTCGCGGCGTATCTCGTGCTGGCATGGATGACCGCAAGAGAGCGTCCGCCGTGATTTTATGGTTTCGCTTTACACTTCTCCGGCGCTGGCCGGGTTCGGCGCGGTTACGCTTTGGCGAGGAGTGTTACGCGAAACTTTCAAATTGCAACAAAGCTGTCCGCAAATGTGACAGGCGGGTCAGACGAAGCGTGAACAGGGGTGTCTCGTCGTCAATACACAGTTACGAATTGGCCTGATTTTGTACAGACAATCAATGATTTACCGTATAAAATAAACCCTCTCTTTATGCTGTTATTTAAGCTGATGTTCAAAGCCGTCCCCTAAGTTGCGGTCATCAGGCGGAACACAAGTTTCGCCACATAAGTCGCAAAGACGACAACAGGGGAAGTGTCATGATCAAAGCCGCCGCTACGGTCGCAGAGCCCATCAAGCAGGACGTCGCAGCACCTGCCGTTCAGCCGCTTTATCTCGAAGCCCTGACGCTGGTGGAGCGTCTGCATCGCCGCCTGCTCGACGTCATCAAGGATGAATTCGATCGGCGCGGCCGCTCCGACATCAACTCGGTGCAGGCGCTGCTGCTCTACAATATCGGCGACAAGGAACTGACGGCTGGTGAGCTGCGCACCCGCGGCTACTATCTCGGCTCGAACGTGTCCTACAATCTGAAGAAGCTCGTTGAGCTCGGCTTCCTCGATCATCAGCGCTCGCGCATCGATCGCCGTTCGGTTCGCATCCGTCTCACCGCGCAGGGACAGGAGATCCGCCGCATCGTCGAGGCGCTCTATCAGAAGCACGTCAAGACGGTGGAACAGGTCGGCGGTATTTCCAACGACGAGTTCGCGAGCCTCAACAAGTCGCTGCACCGGCTTGAGCGGTTCTGGACCGATCAGATCCTCTATCGTCTCTGAGCTGTCTTCCGCAGCCACGACTTGGCCAGCCGGCGCAAGACCGGCGGCCCCATAAATTCAACAACAGCTTCCCCACTTTCGCGCCGGCCCCGGTTCCGGGGTGCGGCGCGGTTTTGCTGTGGGCCGGACGGCGAATACGGAAATTGATCGGCCGTTGGGCGGGTTCCCACGCCCCAGACCTTGCGCACCGCTTGGCCCTGCAAGCCGGATGTGGTATCTCGCCGGACACGATCTCTCGTCACGCCAGCCAGCCGCCGGTGCCTGCTAACAGGTTGCCGCGGCGGAGATATTTGCCAATGACCGCGTCACCCTCGACCGCATCTGCCCCCAACTCGTTCTTCTCGGCGTCACTTGAGCAGGCCGACCCGGATATCGCTGCTGCGATCCGTGGCGAGCTTGGTCGCCAGCGTCATGAGATTGAGCTGATCGCGTCAGAGAACATCGTCAGCCGCGCTGTGCTGGAGGCGCAGGGCTCGGTGCTCACCAACAAATATGCCGAGGGTTATCCGGGCGCGCGCTACTACGGTGGCTGCGAGTTCGTCGATATCGTCGAAACGCTGGCCATCGAGCGCGCCAAAAAGCTGTTCGGTGCGCAGTTCGCCAACGTGCAGCCGAACTCCGGCAGCCAGATGAATCAGGCCGTGTTTCTCGCGCTGCTGCAGCCGGGCGATACGTTCATGGGGCTCGATCTCGCGGCCGGCGGTCACCTTACTCACGGCGCGCCGGTGAACATGTCCGGCAAGTGGTTCAAGCCCGCCCACTACACCGTGCGGCGCGACGATCATCTGATCGACATGGACGAAGTGGCCAAGCGTGCCGGGGAAGTGAAGCCGAAGCTGATCATCGCCGGCGGCTCGGCCTATTCGCGGGCTTGGGACTTCAAGCGCTTCCGTGAGATCGCCGACAGCGTCGGCGCCTATCTGCTGGTCGACATGGCGCATTTCGCGGGCCTCGTCGCCGGCGGCGTGCATGCCTCGCCGGTGCCTTACGCGCATGTGACGACCACGACCACGCACAAGTCTTTGCGCGGCCCGCGCGGCGGCCTCATCCTCTGCAACGACGAGGCGATCGCCAAGAAGATCAACTCGGCGATCTTCCCGGGCCTGCAGGGCGGCCCCTTGATGCATGTGATTGCCGCCAAGGCGGTGGCGTTTGCGGAAGCCTTGCAACCCGATTTCAAGGTCTACGCCAAGAACGTGGTGGAGAATGCGCGGGCGCTGGCCGAAACGCTGCGTGGTCAGGGCTTCGACATCGTCTCCGGCGGCACCGACAATCATCTGATGCTGGTCGATCTGCGGCCCAAGGGCCTCAAAGGCAACGTGTCGGAGAAGGCGCTGGTGCGTGCGGGTCTGACCTGCAACAAGAACGGCGTGCCGTTCGATCCCGAAAAGCCGTTCGTCACGTCCGGCCTGCGTCTCGGCACGCCGGCGACGACCACGCGCGGCTTCGGCATCGCCGAATTCCAGCAGGTCGGCGCGCTGATCGCCGAAGTGCTGAACGCGGTGGCGCAGTCGCAGGACGGTAAGGCGGAACTGGTGGAAGCGTCGGTGCGCGAGCGCGTCAGGGCGCTGACCGATCGGTTCCCGATCTATCAGTAGAACGGAGCGGCCATGCGCTGTCCGAACTGCAACAGCCTCGATACGCAGGTCAAGGACTCGCGGCCGACCGAAGACTCGTCGGTGATCCGCCGCAGGCGCGTGTGCCTGGCGTGCAACTTCCGCTTCACGACTTTCGAGCGGGTGCAGTTGCGCGAACTCACCGTCATCAAACGCAACGGGCGGCGGGTGCCGTTCGACCGCGACAAGCTGGTCCGGTCGCTGCAGATCAGTCTGCGCAAGCGGCCGGTCGAGCCCGAGCGGCTCGAGAAGATGGTTTCATCCATCGTCCGCGAACTGGAAAGTGCCGGCGAGGCGGAAGTCTCTTCCGAGGTGATTGGTGAGATCGTCATGGAGCGGCTGCGCCAGCTCGACGACGTCGCCTATGTGCGCTTTGCCTCGGTCTATCGCAATTTCCGCGAGGCCAAGGATTTCGAGGCCGTGCTGGGCGAACTGTCGAGCGACGACGATGCGCGTCCCGTTGTCGTCCAGAAATGATTTTCCGTCTGCTCGAGGATCAGGTTGCGCAGCAATACAGCGTGCGAAGAGCAACTGACCGGCGCTTCATGGCGCTGGCGCTGACGCTCGGCCGGCGTGGCCTCGGGCGCACCTGGCCGAATCCGGCTGTCGGCGCCGTCGTGGTCAAGGACGGCATCGTGCTCGGGCGCGGCTGGACGCAGGATGGCGGCCGCCCGCATGCCGAGCCGGTCGCGCTGGCGCAGGCGGGCGAGGCGGCGCGCGGCGCGACGCTCTATGTCACGCTGGAGCCATGCTCGCATCAGGGCCGGACGCCGCCTTGCGCCGACGCGATCATCGCCGCGGGCGTCGCTCGCGTCGTCTCCGCGCTGGAGGATCCCAATCCGGAAGTGGCGGGGCAGGGGCATGCGCGCCTGCGGGCCGCCGGCATCGCGGTCGAGACCGGCGTCGGTGCGACCGAGGCCGCGCGCGCGCATGCCGGCCATATCCGCCGCATTCGCGACGGGCGGCCCTATGTCATGCTCAAGCTTGCGCTGTCCGCCGACGGCAAGATCGCCGCGGCCGGTCGCCGGCCGGTGGCGCTGACGAATGAGGCGGCCACGCGCCGCGTGCATCTGATGCGTGCGCAGAGCGACGCCATCCTGATCGGGATCGGCACGGCGCTGGCGGACGATCCGCGGCTGACCTGCCGCCTGCCCGGAATGGCGGCGCTCTCGCCGGTGCGTGTGGTGCTGGACAGCCAGCTGCGCCTGCCGGAAGCAAGCCGGCTGGTGCAGGGCGCGCGCGATGTGCCGCTATGGATTCTGACGTCGCTGCCGCCGGATGCGCCGCAGGCGGTCGCGCTTGCCGCCTGTGGCGCGCAGGTCATCCAGGTCGGCTCCGCCGCCGACGGGATCGCTCTCGATCAAGGCTTGCATGAGCTTGCCGCGCGCGGCGTCACGCGCCTGATGGTTGAAGGCGGCGCGCGCGTGGCGGCCCGTTTTCTGGCGGGTGGACTTGTCGATGAAGTGCGGCTGGTGCAGACACCCCGGATCATCGGGGCGGATGGCGTCGATGCGCTGGATGGTCTGCCGCTGTCATCGATCACGGGGGCGGCGAATTTTAGGAAGGCCGATGCCGAATGGATCGGCGAGGATCAACTGACGGTTTACGAGCGAAGCTGAAGCATGTTCACAGGCATCATCACCGACGTCGGCGAGATCGTCAGCCTTGCGCCGACCGCGCAGGGGCAGTTGCATCGGCTGCGCATCGCCTGCCGCTACGATCAGACGACGATCGTCGACGGCGCCTCGATCGCCTGCAACGGTGTCTGTCTGACGGTCGTGGCGTCCGGCGTAGCCAACGGCGTGACGTGGTTCGACGTCGATGCCGCTGCCGAAACGCTTCGCCTCACCACCGCGCAGGGCTGGAGCGTCGGCACGCGGCTCAACCTCGAGCGCGCGCTGAAGATCGGCGACGAACTCGGCGGCCACATCGTCGCCGGTCATGTCGATGGCGTCGCCGAGATCGTGGCGCGCGACGACTTGCCGGACATGGCGCGGTTCGAGCTGCGCAGCCCGCATGATCTGGCCCGCTTCATCGCCGCCAAGGGATCGGTGACGCTGGACGGCGTATCGCTCACCGTGAATACGGTCGCGGGCGACAAGTTCTCCGTGCTGATCATTCCGCACACCTTGACCGTGACCACCCTGGGCGGATGGCAGGCGGGGGGGCAGGTCAATCTCGAAGTCGATCTGATGGCGCGCTACGCCGCCCGGCTGACCGAAACGAAGTAGGCCCCGCCGCACCGGACCGGTTGCCGGGCATGACTGCCGATTGGGGCCGCCATGCGCGTTGCATTCCCGCTTGGCTTTGTGCAACGCAGCGACTAAAAACTTTCCAAATCGCAAGTCGGATTGGACTTGCTCCCGCCCCTTCAGCTCAAGACCGGAAGACCCATGGCCGACGCCCGTCGCGCGCCGTTGAAAGACCAGACCGATATACGCGGTGCGCGTGTATTGATCGTCGAAGCGCGCTTTTACGATGACATTCAGGATGCGCTGCTCGAGGGCGCGACGGCGGAACTGGCCAAGGCCGGCGCGACCCATGACGTGGTGACGGTTCCAGGGGCGCTTGAGATTCCGGCGGCGATCGCGATCGTGCTCGACGCAGCCGAGGCGAAAGGCGCACCCTATGATGCGGTGGTCGCGCTCGGTTGCGTGGTGCGCGGCGATACCATTCACTTCGAGATCGTCTCGAACGAATCCGCAAGCGCGCTGATGGCTCTGTCGGTCGAGCGGCGCCTTCCGCTTGGCAATGGCATCCTCACGGTCAATACCGACCAGCAGGCGTTCGAGCGGGCGCGTCCTGGCGAGATGGACAAGGGCGGTGATGCGGCGCGCGCAGCGCTTGCCATGCTGCGTCTCAAACGCCGTCTGGCGGACGGATGACGATGGCCGACGCAACGAAAGCGACCGACAAGAAGGCGTCGCCAAAGAAGGCGAACCGGCGCGGCGCTGCCCGCCTTGCCGCCGTGCAGGCGCTGTATCAGATGGAAATCGCCGGCGCCGGCATCAACGATATTTTCGCCGAGTTCGAGAGCCACTGGCTTGGCAACGAGGTGGAGGGCGACACCTATCTGCCGGCGGAGGCGGCGTTCTTCCGCGATGTCGTGTCGGGCGTCGTGCGTGATCAGACCAAGCTCGATCCGATCATCGACGAAGAACTGCAGAAGGGCTGGCCGCTCGTGCGCATCGACGCGATCATCCGCGCCGTGATGCGCGCCGGCGCGTATGAACTCGGGCATCGCAAGGATGTTCCGGGCCGCGTCGTCGTGTCGGAATATGTCGATGTCGCCAACGCCTTCGTCGATCGCAGCGAGACCGGCATGGTCAACGCGGTGCTGGATCAGATCGCGCGCCGGTTTCGCGCCGACGAGTTCTCGCGGGCAGGGCGCTGACGATGAGCGCGCCGGGACCAGTTTCGTCCGGCGAAGATGATCTGATCGCGCGTTACTTCCGGCCGCTTGCACATGATCCGGGCGCGCTTGGGCTCATCGATGATGCCGCGATCCTGCAGGCGAACGGCGCCGATGTCGTCGTCACCGTCGATGCCGTGGTCGAAGGCGTGCATTTCCTGCCGGACGATCCGCCGCAGAGCATCGCGCGCAAGGCGCTGCGGGTGAACCTGTCCGATCTCGCCGCTAAGGGGGCGCGGCCTGCCGGCTTCGTTCTTGCGCTGGCGCTGCGCCGGGCGGATGAGCGCTGGCTGGCGGCATTCGCCCGCGGCCTCGGCGACGACAGCGTCGCGTTCAACTGCCCGCTGCTCGGGGGCGATACGGTTTCGACGCCCGGTCCTCTGACGATCTCGATCACCGCTTTCGGTCGCGTGCCGACCGGCCAGATGGCGCGGCGGAGCGGAGCGCGCAGCGGCGACCATATCGCCGTGACCGGCACGATCGGCGATGCGGCCGCGGGCCTCCGCGTGCTGCGGGACGCCTCGCTCGGGGCGAGACTGAGCCCGCCCGACCGTGAGCTCCTGATCGGCCGCTATCGCGAGCCGCAGCCGCGTGTGGCGCTGGCGAGCGCCGTGCGGAGTTGCGCCAGCGCCGCGATGGACGTCTCCGACGGGCTGGCCGGCGATCTCGGCAAGCTGTGCGCGGCGTCCGGCGTGGGCGCGGAGGTAAGCGCGGCGGCGGTCCCGCTCTCGGATGCCGTCCGGGCGCTGCTTGCCGCGGGCGGCGTGCACCTCGCAGACTTGCTGAGTGGCGGCGACGACTACGAAATTCTGTGCACGGTGCCGCCGGTGCGATGGGAGACTTTCGTTCGCCTCGCGGCTGGCGCCGGCATTCCGGTCACGCGGATCGGCGTCGTCACCGAGGCAGGCGAAATGCCGCGAATTGTCGATGAGGCGGGCGAGAGAATCGCCTTTGCGCGGAATTCTTTCAGCCACTTTTGAAAGCCGCCGGCGAAGCGTGCGACCTGTCAAACCTTCACGGTGGCTACTTTAGGGCTATTTTACGGCTGGTTGTGACCAAAATACTACGTCTTCGCCAATGGTGGCGTTGCGTCGGGAAAGCGATTTTGGCATGGTCGCGGCCGAATTTGAGGCCGTCTTTGTCGTGCGTCAAAGATTCGACCTCTTTTTTGCGCGTCCGCTTCGCCGTGGCGACGGATGCGGTCCGGGGGAAACAGAATCTGAGGCGAATCAATGACGGCTTTGTGGGTGATTGTGCTTTGCGGGGCACTCTCAATTATCTACGCGATCTGGGCCACTTCATCGGTATTGGCGGCTGACGCCGGCAACGCGCGGATGCAGGAAATCGCGGGTGCGGTGCGCGAAGGCGCGCAGGCCTATCTGCGGCGGCAGTACCTGACCATCGGCATTGTCGGCATCGTGATCTTCGCGCTGCTCGCCTTCTTCCTCGGCGGTCTGGTCGCGGTGGGCTTCGCCATCGGCGCGATCCTGTCCGGCGCGGCCGGCTTCATCGGCATGAACGTCTCGGTGCGCGCCAACGTCCGTACCGCGCAGGCGGCGACCCGTTCGCTCGCGGGCGGTCTCGAACTCGCATTCAAGGCCGGCGCCATCACCGGCCTTCTGGTTGCCGGTCTCGCGCTGCTCGGCGTGACGCTGTACTTCATCTATCTCATCCAGTTCCACGGGCTCGCGCCCAACAGCCGCACCGTGATCGACGCGCTGGTCGCGCTCGGCTTCGGCGCGTCGCTGATCTCGATCTTCGCGCGTCTCGGCGGCGGCATCTTCACCAAGGGCGCCGACGTCGGCGGCGATCTGGTCGGCAAGGTCGAAGCCGGCATCCCGGAGGACGATCCGCGCAATCCGGCGACCATCGCCGACAATGTCGGCGACAATGTCGGCGACTGCGCCGGCATGGCGGCCGACCTGTTCGAGACCTATGCGGTGACGGCAGTGGCGACCATGGTGCTGGCGGCGATCTTCTTCGCCAAGTCGCCGATCCTGGCCGATGTCATGACGCTGCCGCTCGCCATCGGCGGCGTCTGCATCATCACCTCGATCATCGGCACGTTCTTCGTCAAGCTTGGGGCGTCGCAGTCGATCATGGGCGCACTCTACAAGGGCCTGATCGCCACCGGCATCCTGTCGCTGGCGGGCCTCGCGATTGCGATCCACTGGCTGATCGGCTGGGGGCCGCTCGAGGGCGTGTCCTATACCGGTCTGGCGCTGTTCGAGTGCGGCGTGGTCGGTCTCGTCGTCACCGGCCTGATCATCTGGATCACCGAATACTACACCGGCACCGACTATCGCCCGGTGAAGTCGATCGCGGCGTCGTCGGTCACCGGCCACGGCACCAACGTGATCCAGGGTCTGGCGATCTCGATGGAATCCACGGCGATGCCGGCCATCGTCATCATCGCCGGCATCCTGATAACCTACAGCCTGGCCGGCCTGTTCGGCATCGCCATCGCCACCACGACGATGCTGGCGCTGGCCGGCATGATCGTCGCGCTCGACGCCTTCGGCCCGGTGACGGACAATGCCGGCGGCATCGCGGAAATGGCGGGCCTGCCGAAGGAAGTGCGCAAGTCCACCGATGCGCTCGACGCGGTCGGCAACACCACCAAGGCCGTCACCAAGGGCTACGCCATCGGCTCGGCCGGTCTTGGCGCGCTGGTGCTGTTCGCGGCCTACAATGAAGACCTCAAGTTCTTCATCGCCAATTCCGCGCAATACACCTACTTCAACGGTGTGCTGCCGGACTTCTCGCTGAACAATCCGTATGTCGTGGTCGGCCTCCTGTTCGGCGGCCTGCTGCCATATCTGTTCGGCGCGATGGGCATGACCGCAGTGGGCCGCGCCGCCAGCTCGATCGTCGAGGAAGTGCGTCGCCAGTTCCGCGAAAAGCCCGGCATCATGAAGGGCACCGACAAGCCGGACTACGGCAAGGCCGTGGACCTGCTCACCAAGGCCGCGATCAAGGAGATGATCATCCCCTCGCTGCTGCCGGTGCTCTCGCCGATCGTCGTCTACTTCGTGATCTACGCCATCGCCGGCGGCGGCGCGGCCGGCAAGTCGGCGGCGTTCTCGGCGGTCGGCGCGATGCTGCTCGGCGTCATCGTCACCGGCCTGTTCGTCGCGATCTCGATGACCTCGGGCGGCGGCGCATGGGACAACGCCAAGAAGTACATCGAGGACGGCCATCACGGCGGCAAGGGCTCGGATGCCCACAAGGCCGCGGTGACGGGCGATACCGTCGGCGATCCGTACAAGGATACGGCCGGCCCGGCGGTCAACCCGATGATCAAGATCACCAACATCGTGGCGCTCCTGCTGCTGGCGATCCTCGCGCACTGATCGCGCGATCGGATAGACTCAATGTTCAACACCCCGCGGCACGCCGCGGGGTGTTTTCATTTCGGGAGCTACTCCAGAGCGATTTCGAGCGAAGTGGAAACCGGATCGCGTGAGGAAAACGCGCGAAAACAATGCTACAGAGAGCGCCGCTTCTGTCTTCATCAGAAGCGGAGAGCGTTAGTCGATGATGCGCAGGACGCGGCGCGAACGCGGCTCGACGATCACCCGCTGATTGTTCACCACCGCATAGCGGTACTCGCGATGGTTCGGCACGGCATACAGCTCGACCCGGCCCGGCAGGGGACGACCGACGACGATCTCCTCTTCCACGACGACCGACGGATGATGGGAATCGTGGATCGACTGAATCACGGCGTTCGGAATCTCGACCGCGGCGCCGACTGCCGCGCCCACCGTGCCGCCGACCGCCGCGCCAAGCGGGCCGCCGATCTGTCCGCCTGCGGCTGCGCCTTCTGCTGCCCCTTGTGACGTCGTGCTTTGCGCGAGCGCCAGACCTGGAGCCACTGCGAGCGCGGCCGCAACGAAAACGGTTTGTAGTTTCATGAACTGTCCTCCGATCTCATCTCGATGGAGGGACAATGGTCCGTGCGGGCAGCCGTTCCGCCGGAACTGGGGCGTCCCGACGGCAATGTCGGGGCCTTTTCCGTCATCGTGAAGTGCCAGAGGCAGGCACGCGCCACCGTTGCGCCGGTCCTGCAGGCGGGCTGCGGCGTTGCGCCGATCAGCTCGCCGCGCGATCGGTCAGTTCGGGCTGACGAGGCGGAACAGCGGACCCAGCACGCTCATCTCCTGACCGCCGGTCGGGGTGGTGCGGCTGATGAAATCGAAGATGCGGCCATCCTGAATGCCGTAATTGGCAAGGCGGCGGACCTGACGGTTCTTGTCGAAGTAGATCGCGATCACCCGCTGATCGATGGTCTTTTGCGGCATGAAGGCGACCGGTCGCTCGGTGCGCTGGGAGATGTAGTAGAACACCTCGCCGTCGAGGGTTGCGACCGTCGAGGGCGTCCCCATCACCAGCAGCACCTGATCCTGGCTCGCCCCGATCGGGATTTGCTCCAGCGCGCCTTCGGGGAGGATATAGCCCTTCTGGAACTGCTCCGAGGTGCAGGCGGTGATTGCGGCTCCCGCCAGCGTCAGCGCAATGGCGGTTCCGATGCCGCGCAACGCTATGCGCATCCGGGGGCCGCGGGCCGGCCGGCTGGATCTGGTCAATATCGCCATCGCGGGGATTGCCCTTCCTCTTGCATCGCACGGGGCATTGACGTACCCGGCAGCAGTCCCGATTGCAACACGCGCGGAACATCCAGGTCTTTCACGGAACCCCTTCATGTCTTCGCTGTTTGGCTGGCCCCTCGGCCGAAAAGACCCCGGCGCGCCGAAGCCGGCGACCATCGAGGCGATCTATGGCGTGATCGTGGCGCAGGCCCGCGCGCCGGCGTTTTATCAGGATTTCGGGGTGCCCGATACCGTCGATGGCCGTTTCGACATGGTGCTGCTGCATCTGTGGATGGCTCTGGCGCGGCTTAAGGCGATGCCTGAGGGCGGGCCATGGGCGCAGGCGCTGTTCGACCATTTCTGCGGCGATATGGACGCCAATCTGCGCGAAATGGGGGTTGGCGACACGACCGTGCCGAAGCGGATGCGGGCTTTCGGCGAGGCTTTTTATGGTCGCGCAAAGGCTTATGATCTGGCGCTGGAGGACGGGCCGGCCGCGCTGGCGCAGGCGATTGCGCGTAACGTGCTCGGGGAGCCGGAGGCGGCGCAGGGCGTGGCGCTGGCGAATTATGTCGCGCAAGCGCTTGAGGCGCTGAACCGCACGGACGACGATACGCTGCGCCGAGGCGCGTGGCCGTTTCCAGCGCCCTGAGCTCTGAAGGATGCGATGATGACTGATGCCAAGCGCTGGAGCGCGCCGGTGATCGTGGCGCAGATTCCCGAAAACGGGCTGCGGCTCGAACTCGACGCGGACGAGGCGACCCGCGAGGCGCTCGCCGCCCTCAGCGGCCTGCGCACGCTGCCGCGCGCGCATGCGTCGGTCGAACTGTCCCATGCCGGTTCCGGCAAGGTGCAGGTGAAGGGACGGGTGCGGGCCACCGCCGGGCAGACCTGCGTCGTGACGCTGGAACCGATCGAGAGCGACATCGACGAGACCTTCGATGTTCTGTTCGTTCCGGAGGGCGAGGTGCCGCCGCTTCCGAAGGACGACTCGCAGGGAGACGATACGGATGCCCCCGAGGCGATCGTGAATGGCGTCGTCGATGTCGGCGGACTGGCCGCGGATTATCTGTTCCTGGGAATCGATCCCTATCCCCGAAAACCGGGCGCGGTGTTCGCGCCGGTGGTCGCCACGCCCGATCCCGAGGATCATCCGTTCGCCGCGCTCAAGGCCCTTCAGCAGCCTTCCGGGCCGGACTGGCCGATGCCGAAGGCGGATGGCGGCGACGGCGGCCCCTCTTCCGGGGAGCGTCCGCAGGGCTCGCGCGGGCCGGGGAAGCGGTCTTAAGCGCCAGGGGTTGGGTGTGGCGCAAAATATTGTATAGGGGAAGCGACGCGCGCTATTGTCCGCCGGGTCAGGCAGGGCGATCCGCCTTTCGCCGGCGCTGCGACAGCGGATGTTCAGGAAGCCCGCGAACGATGTGTCGCGAAGATCAGGGTACCGTTTCTTTATGCCGCAGAAGGTCCGAATCGCGCTCGACGCCATGGGGGGCGATGACGGCGTATCCGTTGTTGTCGCCGGTGCGGCGATTTCGCTCAAGCGGCATCCCGATACAGCGTTCCTGCTGTTCGGCGACAGCGCCCGGATCGAGGCGGAACTGGCCAGGCATCCGGCGCTGAAGGCGGCTTCCCGCGTGATCCATACCGACGTTGCGGTCAGCATGAGCGAGAAGCCCAGCCAGGCGCTGCGGCGCGGCCGCAAGGTGTCGTCGATGTGGCGGGCGATCGACGCGGTGAAGACCGGCGATGCCGACGCCGCGGTGTCGGCCGGCAACACCGGCGCGCTGATGGCGATGTCGCGCTTCAACCTGCATATGCTGCCCGGCATCGACCGCCCGGCGATCGCGGCGGTATGGCCGACGCTACGCGGCGAATCGGTGGTGCTCGATGTCGGCGCCTCGATCGGCGGCGACGCGCACCACCTCGTCGCGCTGGCGATGATGGGCAGCGCCATGGCGCGCGTGCTGTTCGACCTCGAACGGCCGACGGTCGGGTTGCTCAATATCGGCGTCGAGGAGGTCAAGGGTGTCGAGGAAGTGCGCGAGGCGGCGGAGCTGCTGCGCAAGGCCGACCTGCCGCAACTGGAATTCATCGGCTTCGTCGAGGGCGACGGCATCGGCCGCGGCGCGGCCGACGTGATCGTCACCGAGGGTTTTAGCGGCAATATCGCGCTCAAGGCCGCCGAAGGCACCGCGCGGCAATTGACCGATTTTCTGCGCCAGGCGATGTCGCGCACCTGGCGCGCCCGCATCGGCTATCTCTTCGCGCGTCCGGCCTTCGCCGCGCTCAAGGAAAAGCTCGACCCGCGCAAATCCAATGGCGGGGTGTTTCTGGGGTTGAACGGCATCGTCGTCAAAAGCCACGGCGGGACGGATGCGGAGGGCTTCGCCTCCGCCGTCGACGTCGGCTACGACATGGTGCGGTACGATCTCCTGACCAAGATCAATCAGACGCTGCATCGTGAAAACGGCGCGCTGCTTCCGCAGGCGACCGAACAGGAGGCTCTCTCGTGACAATGGTTCGTTCGGTGGTGTTGGGATGCGGCGCCTATCTGCCCGAACGTGTCATGACCAACGCCGAGCTGGCGACGCGGGTCGATACTTCCGACGAATGGATCGTGCAGCGCACCGGCATCCGCGAACGCCGCATCGCCGCCGACGGCGAGTTCACCTCGCATCTCGGCATCAAGGCGGCGCAGGCGGCGCTGGCCCATGCCGGGATCGACGCGCAATCGATCGACCTCATCGTGCTGGCGACCTCGACCCCGGACAACACCTTTCCGGCCACGGCGGTCGCGATCCAGAATGCGCTCGGCATCCATCACGGCGCGGCGTTCGACCTGCAGGCGGTCTGTTCCGGCTTCATCTTCGCGCTGGCGACGGCGGACCAGTATCTGCGCAGCGGCGCTTTCAAGCGGGCGCTGGTGATCGGCGCCGAGACGTTCTCCCGCATCCTCGACTGGAACGACCGCGGCACCTGCGTGCTGTTCGGCGATGGCGCGGGCGCAATCGTGCTGGAGGCGCAGGAGCAGCCGGGCAACACCGCCGACCGCGGCGTCCTGACCACACATCTGCGCTCCGATGGCCGGCACATGAGCAAGCTCTATGTCGATGGCGGCCCATCCTCGACCCAGACCACCGGGCATCTGCGCATGGAAGGCCGCGAGGTGTTCCGCCATGCGGTCGGCATGATCACCGATGTCATCGTCGACGCCTTCAATGCCACCGGTACCTCCGCCGACGATATCGACTGGTTCATTCCGCACCAGGCCAACAAGCGCATCATCGATGCGTCGGCCCACAAGCTGCATATCGCCCCGGAGAAGGTGGTGCTGACCGTGGACCGCCACGGCAACACCTCGGCGGCGTCGATCCCGCTGGCTTTGGCGACGGCGGTGGCCGACGGCCGGGTCAAGCGCGGCGATCTCCTGCTGCTCGAGGCGATGGGCGGCGGCTTCACCTGGGGGTCGGCGCTGGTGCGCTGGTGAGTCGGCCGCAAAGCGGCTTTCAACGCTCGGGCGTACTGCCGCGGCGGCTTCGCCCCCTGTTGACCCTTGCGCGTTAACCTCATAGTTTCGGACGCGAATTTGTTTCGCCGGAGTTGGGGCAGGGCGATGACTGGAACCGGAAAAACCGTAACGCGGGTGGATTTATGCGAGGCCGTCTACCAGAAGGTCGGCTTGTCGCGGACCGAGTCCGCAGCGTTTGTGGAGCTGGTTCTCAAGGAGATCACCGACTGTCTGGAACGGGGTGAAACGGTGAAGCTGTCGTCATTCGGCTCGTTCATCGTGCGTCAGAAGGGCGAGCGAATCGGACGCAATCCGAAGACCGGGACCGAAGTGCCGATTTCGCCGCGCCGTGTGATGGTGTTCAAGCCGTCCGCCATCCTCAAGGAGCGGATCAACGTCAACGGCAAGGCGACCGATTGAGCGTGGGAAAGGGAGCCTGCATTTGGACAAGGCGCCGGATGCATTTCGCACCATCAGCGAGGTCGCGGACGACCTCGACATTCCCCAGCATGTGCTCCGCTTCTGGGAGACGCGCTTCGCGCAGATCAAGCCGATGAAGCGCAGCGGCGGCCGCCGCTATTATCGTCCCGACGATGTCGATCTGCTGCGTGGTATCCGCCGCCTGCTTTATGGCGAGGGTTACACCATCCGCGGCGTGCAGAAGATCCTCAAGGAGCAGGGCATCAAGGCGGTTCAGGCGCTGGCGGATGGCGCGCCGCTGCCAGCCGTGCCCTCGATCCGGTCTGAAGATGTCCGCCGGACTGAAGCTGCCGCATCGCTGGACGAGGCGGCGGACGACGACCTCGAACACGATGATGACGAGGAGCTCGACGAGGACGGCGCTGACGCTGGCGACGAACCAGATGAGCGTCCCGAGCCGGACGCCTTGCGCGGACGCGAGCCGACGTTGCCGTTGCCGGAACCGCGCCGTCCGCCGCCGCGCGCATCAGGCCCGGCCGAGCCGTCGCCGCGCGCGACCCCGCCTGCCGTGGGCCTTAGTGTCGCGACGAAGGAGCGCCTTCAGGCCGTGCTCGACGACCTCATCGCCGCCCGCGAGCAACTGGACGAGGTGCTGAAGGAGCATCCGGGCGCACCGATCCCCGACTGATCCCTTTTTCGAGGTCGACCGTCGCCCGTTGTCCGTACTGGCGACCATGCGGTCGGACCGGGCTATTTGCCCGGCACGCTTTTCGCGGGTTCGAGTGCGATCGTACGCCGTCCTAAATACTGCGTCGCGGCCACGATCGCGACCAGTGCCGCGCCGATCAGGTCGGTAACGATGCCCGGATCGATCAGCATCAGCCCTGCGATGGCGAGACATACGCTCTGCCACAGTTTCGAATGCGTCAGGAAGTAGCCATGCAGGCCGGCGGCGAACAACATGACGCCGAGGGCGGCGGAGGCGCTTTTCCAGATGATGGTCGGCCAGTCGCCGATCATCAGCAGCGCCGGCTCATAGACGAACATGAAGGGAATGATGAAAGCCGTCGCCGCGATGCGCATCGCGGCGAG
>JBEBWH010000011.1:0-20171 GCA_040392305.1 Bradyrhizobium sp.
TGGTACGGCCCGGACGGAAAGGTGTTCGTGGCCGAAACCGAGGAAGAGGCGATCGGCAAGGCGCTCGGCTATTATGCCGAGCAGGAGGTGATCAGCGTCGAGCAGGGCCGCGAGATGGCGCTCGACCGCACCAAGCGCGAGGGCTTCATCACCCGCGACGAGGACGTGCTGGACACCTGGTTCTCCTCCGCGCTGTGGCCGTTCTCGACGCTGGGCTGGCCCGACGACGACACGGATACCCAGCGCTACTATCCGACCAGCGTGCTGGTGACGGGCTTCGACATCATCTTCTTCTGGGTCGCCCGGATGATGATGATGGGCATGCACTTCATGGACGACGTGCCGTTTCCGACCGTCTACATCCACGCGCTCGTCCGCGACGAGAAGGGCGCCAAGATGTCGAAGTCGAAAGGCAACGTCATCGATCCGCTGCATCTCATCGACGACTACGGCGCGGATGCGCTGCGCTTCACGCTGGCCGCGATGGCGGCGCAGGGCCGCGACATCAAGCTCGCCACCAGCCGCGTCGAGGGCTATCGCAATTTCGCGACCAAGCTGTGGAACGCCTGCCGCTTCGCCGAAATGAACGAATGCGTCGCGCCCGCGGGATTCACGCCGACGCGCGCGAAGGAGACGCTCAACCGCTGGATCGCGCATGAGACGGCGCGCGCCACGCGCGACGTCACCGAGGCGATCGAGGCCTATCGCTTCAACGATGCGGCCGGCGCGATCTACCGTTTCGTCTGGAACGTCTATTGCGACTGGTATCTCGAACTGGTGAAGCCGGTGCTGACCGGCGCCGATGGCGAGGCCAAGACCGAGACCCGCGCGACCGTGGCGTGGGTGCGCGACGAGCTGCTCAAGCTGCTGCATCCGTTCATGCCGTTCATCACCGAGGAATTGTGGGCGGTGACCGCGAGCCGCGACGGATTGCTGACGCTGACCGAATGGCCGCTGCGCCCCGCCGCGATCGAGGTGCCGGCGCTGGCGACCTCCATGATCGGCGACCCACTGATGGCGATCCCGCCGATCGTGAGCGAGCCGGCCGAGGATTTCCGCGACGACAAGGCGGAGGCGGAGATCGGCTGGCTGGTCGATCTGATCACCTCGATCCGTTCGCTGCGCGCCGAAATGAACATTCCGCCGGCGACGCTGCTGCCGCTGGTGCTGGTCGGCGTCGCCGATGAGACGCAGGCGCGCGTGCGGCGCTGGGTCGAGATGATCCGGCGGCTGGCGCGGGTCGAGAACGTGACCTTCGCCGGGGCCGTGCCGCAAGGGGCGGTGCAGTTGCTGGTGCGGGGCGATGTCGCCGCACTGCCGCTGAAGGGCGTGATCGATATCGCGGCCGAGCAGGCGCGGCTCGCCAAGGAAATGCAGAAGGTCGAAGCCGACATCAAGCGTGTCGATGCCAAGCTCGGCAATGTCGATTTCCTCACCCGCGCGCCGGAAGAGGTGATCGACGAACAGCGCGAGAAGCGTGACGAAGCGGAAGCGCGCCGGGTCAAGATTCTTGAAGCGCTGGAGCGGCTGCGGCAGGCGCAATAGCCGCGATCTGTCGCGGGCCGCCGCCGTCCGGACCGGTGCGTGGCCCGCTTTGCTTTAGCCTTCGCGACAGGCGAAGCGAGCGGCCGCGAGCTTGCGGCCGGGCAACCGTTCGTCCGCACGATCGGCTTCGTCGCGAGCGCGGCTTCAACCAAAATCCGCAACGTGCCGAATAATCCGAAGCCGTCGTGACTGCCGACATCGCTCGCGATGCCGACATGCTGGTCGGGATGCGCTTGGGAGCGGAAGCACCGCAGGAAAGAGCATGCGGGCAACGCCAACGGTGGTTTGCGCGAGCGCCCTTGAGCCGCACCGGGCGACAAAGCTTAGGCCAAGGGTGATCGCCGTCGGCGATTGCCTTCATTGCCCGGCGCTCGCGTTGTCGCCGACCACGCGCCGCGCAGCCGCAACGGCGAGGCCGGCACTATTGCCCGTCGTCAGCGAGAGCGGCGGACCAGGGCGGGGCCGAGCCGTGCGATGGCCGGGAGCGTCCTTAGAACGGCCTGAATCGCGCGCTAAATTAGAATCCATACGCGGTATGTCGGCGAGATTTGCATCACGCGATGCTGTGCGAGCCGACGCAGACGCCGCGACGCTCCGAACAAATCCACCTTTCCTCAGCGAACGGTATCGGCTGGCGCAAGCTTGACGCTTGCGCCAGGGCCGTGAGGAAACGCGCATTCACTGCTATGCTTTCGGCCCGTCACGAGGGCCGATTGAAAGATTGGAGGGACATGATCAGGACCGCACCATTCCGCCGCATCCTATGGCCGATGCTGAGCACGCTCGGCAGCATCGCGATCTATCTTTTTCACCAGCGCGCCCTCGTCGCGCTCGATCTGGATGTGGACGCGCAGGCGATCGGCCTGTTGTCCGGCGCGGCGAGCTATTTTTCCGGGGCGTGGCTGGGAGGCCGGCTGATCGCGCTCGCGCTGGAGCGCGCCGGATCGAAGCGTCGCCGCGTGCCGAAGCTGCTGATCGAGCTGGCCTCGGCGGCGCTCTTCATCGCCGCCGGGATCGCGACGATCATGCTGGTGCTGGGGCAGTCGCTCAGCGGCGCGCTGGCGGGATCGGGCATCATTCTGGCCATCATCGGTTTTGCGATCCGCAACGTGCTGGCCGACGTGCTCTCCGGCGTGGCCGTGGGCATCGAGGCGCCGTACCGGATCGGCGACTGGGTCGCCATCGACGACACGATCAGGGGGCGCGTGATCGAGATCGGCTGGCGCACGACGCGGCTGCTGACCCGCGACGATACCTATATGATTTTGCCGAACAGCCAGATCGCGCGCCAGAAGCTGACCAACTACAGCGCGCCGCGCCGCAAATATCGCGCCCGCGTCGAGGTCATCCTCAATCATACGATCTCGGTGTCGGAGGCGAAGGCGCTGCTCGCGGAGGCCGCCGGCAAGCCGTCCATCATCGTGGAGACGCCGCGGCCGGACGTGCGCGTCGCCTCCTACAATGCCGATGGCATTCGCTATCTGGTGCGGTTCTGGGTGCCGACCTTCGCCGACGATGTCGATTGCCGCGACGCGGTGCTGTCGGAAATCGATGCAGCATTGCGCCAGCGCGATCTGCCGTTGCCCGTCAACGATTCAGGCTTGCGGCTGGGCGTGGCGTTGAGCGGCGGCCGCTGAGGCGATGTCGGGTCGATGAAGACGCGGGAGGCCTTGGACCTGCGCCTCTGTCCGGTGTTTCGGCGCCTGCTCATGCGGCGTTCTCGCCATCCCTGATCAACAACGCCCTCTGGTGCAGTCGGGCGTGATCACGACGCCGCCCGGCGCGCGACGTGTGGCGACGCCCGGCCGGGGATTGGGGCGGCTTGGACGGTCCGCGCCGCGGCGGTGGTCCCGGACCTGTGGACCGCGGTCGCCGGCATATGCTTCGATCGAGCCGATGCCGGACAAGGCGACGAGGGCCGTGAAGACGAGAGCGAGCAGAGGTTTCATGGCGGGACTTCCTTCGTGGTGTCGTCCTCATAGTCTTGCCTCCAAGTGCAAAGGCATGTGATGCAGATCACGCAGCGGTTACTGTCACGCGGCCTGTAGAGCCGCGCCGAGACTGTCTGCGTCGGCGGCAGGGGCACCACTGCATTGCGCGCTTGTCGCGCGGACCGGAGCCGTTCGGCCTGAAAAAGGCCATAGAGCGGTGTGGTGGTGAGATACGCTGCGGCCGGCGGCGGGGGGCCGTACGGGATGGGAAGCTATGAGTTCCAGCCGAAACAAGGATGGCACAGGAAAGCCAACGCCGAACGATAAGCGCCGTTCGCCACGGCCGCCGAAGAAGACGCCTGCAAAGCCCGCGCGGCAGCCGCAGCCTGACGAAGCCGATCCCGATGCGGAGCTTTACGAGCAGGGCGATATCGTCGCCCCGCATCGAGATCCGCCCTATGCGGATGGCATCTGAGCGGCGCGGCGAAATCGGCCGCGGTCGACGACAGCGCGGTTTCGGGCATGGCTTGAGATAGACATGATCTGAGATAGACATGGCTCGAGATAGAGAAGCCCGGCCTGCGATGCTCTCGGAGGCCGGGCCTGTTGTGGTCGCGACGGAGCGCGGCGCGCGCAGGCGTCAGTCGGCCTTGTCGATGTTCCAGAACACCGGCGTGGCCGGACCGTCGAGAACGCCCGTCAGGGATTTCCGCCACACGCTCGGCGCTGAGTATTGCCCCAGCGGAACATACGTCACCTGCTCAAAGGCACGCTTCTGGATGTCGGCCGCAAGTTGCTTCTGCTCGTCGAGCGTGGTCGAGCGGGCGTATTTGTCGCGCAGTTCCTCCATCTTCGGATCGTCGGGCCAGCCGAACCAGCCGCCATTGGCTCCCCTGCCGTTCAGCGTGACGTGGGCGATCGGGTTGAGGATATCGGCGCCTGCCCAGTTGGTGCAGAACATGTTCCAGCCGCCTTCGCTCGGCGGCTTCTGGCTGGCGCGGCGAGTAACCACGGTCTGCCAGTCGGTGGCCTGCGCATCGACCTTGAAGCCGACGTCGCGCAGTTGCTGCGCCACCACGGTCGGTTGCGCCTTCAGGGTGACGACGTCGGTCGGCAGCATGATGACCACCGGCGTGCCGTCATAGTTGGCTTCCTTCAGGAGTTTCTTGGCTTCCTCGATGCCGCTGCCCTTCACCAGCGTGTCGCCGCCGGCCTCGGTCGCCAGCGGTGTGCCGCATGGGAAGACCGAGCCGCAGGTCTTGTAATATTTCGAGTTGCCGACCAGCGCGTCGAGCACCGGCTTCTGGCTGATCGCCAGCATCGCGGCGCGGCGCAGCTTCGGGTTGTTGAACGGCGGATGCAGGAAGTTCATCCGGGCCAGCGTCTGGTAGCCGAGATCGCTGAGCGTGTGGACGACGAGATCCTTGTCGGCCTCCAGCATCGGCAGCAGGTCGAAGGAGGGCACCTCGATGAAGTCGATGTCGCCCGACATCAGCGCGTTCACCGCCGTCTGGGAGTCGCTCATCGTCACCCATTCGACGCGATCGACCTTCACCACCTTGCCGCCCGCGGACCAGCTCGGCGGTTCGGAGCGCGGAACGTAATCCTTGTTCTTTTCATAGACGGCTTTCACGCCGGGCTGGAATTCACCCTGCACGAACTTGAACGGACCGGAGCCGATCTGTTCGGGGATCGCCTTGTCGGCGGGCGTGTCGGCGATGCGCTTGGGCATCATGAAGGGCACCACCGACGACGGCTTGCCGATCGAATCCAGTACGAGGCCGTAGGGTTCTTTCAGCTTCAGCGTGATGGTCTTGGCGTCGGTCGCCTCAAGGCTCGCCGTGAAGTCCATCAGCTTCTGGCCCATGCCGTCGCGCTTGGCCCAGCGCTTGAGCGAGGCGACGCAATCCTCCGCCGTCACCGGCTGGCCGTCATGCCATTTCAGGCCGTCGCGCAAGGTGAATGTATAGGTCAGCTTGTCGTCGGAGATTTTCCAGCTCGCCATCTGCGGCTGGACCTTGAAGCTGGAGTCCATCGCCAGCAGCGTGTCGTAGACCATGTAGCCATGATCGCGCGTGATATAGGCGGTGGTGATGATGGGATCGATGACGCGCAGATCGGAGTGCATCACGGCGGTGATGGTTTTGGTGGCGGCCGTCGCCGGCGCCGCCAGCGCGGCTGACAGCAGCGCTACCGAGAGCGCCAGCTTCGGTGAAGCGGCGGAACGCAGCAGTCGCGAAAAACAAGACATTCATGTTCTCCTGTGGCTGGTCGTCTCTGGTGTTGAACAGGTCCGGCGGGGCGGCGTATGTCGTCGCCCCTTTTCCGCCTGACGAAATACGTTGCATCTCCCTCTGTATTGTCGCGCAGTCTTGGCTGCACTTGTGCTCTGTCGGCATGTCGATCGAATAAGATTTGCATCACGGTCGGGTCGCGTCAATTGAATTGGCGCAGCCGTCTCATCCACTGCGGCGCAACAGGCCGTGACGGCGCATTCGATGCGAAGCGCGCTTGATCCCCGGTGGATCGGGCTGCTAGCCTGACGAAAACGCCGGATGCACAACGGAGAACCAAGGCTATGAACCCTGCGAAGCTGCCTTTCGATGCCGAGACGATGTTGCAGGGATTACGGACCTGGGTGGAGTGCGAGAGTCCGACCTGGGATGCCGCGGCGGTCGACCGGATGCTCGATCTCGCCGCCCGTGACATGGCGCTGGCTGGCGCGACGATCGAACGGATTGCCGGACGGATGGGTTTCGGCGGTTGCATCCGCGCCCGCTTTCCGCATCCGAATGCGGGAGCGCCGGGCATTCTCATCGCCGGCCATATGGACACCGTGCATCCGGTCGGCACGTTGCAGAAGCTGCCCTGGCGGCGCGAAGGAAATCTCTGCTACGGCCCCGGCATCTTCGACATGAAGGGCGGCAACTATGCCGCGCTCGAAGCGATCCGGCAGCTTCAGCGTGCAGCGGTGGCGACACCGCTGCCTGTCACCTTTCTGCTGACGCCGGACGAAGAGGTCGGCACCCCCAGCGTCCGCGATCTGGTCGAAGCCGAGGCCGCGCGCAACAAATATGTGCTGGTGCCGGAACCGGCGCTCGGCAATATCGGCGTCGTCACCGGGCGCTATGCCATCGCGCGCTTCAACCTTGAGGCGGTCGGCAAGCCGAGCCACGCCGGCGCTACCCTCAAGGCCGGGCGTTCGGCAATCCGCGAACTGGCGCGGCGGGTTATTCAGATCGATGAAATGTCGGACGACGACTGCACGTTCAGCGTCGGCATCGTCCATGGCGGCCAGTGGGTCAACTGCGTCGCCTCCCGCGCCACCGGAGAGGCGCTGAGCATGGCCAAGCGGCAGTCGGATCTCGATCGCGGCGTCGAGCGCATGCTGGCGCTTTCGGGCACCGCCAACGACGTGACCTTCAATGTCACGCGCGGCGTGACGCGGCCGGTGTGGGAGCCGAACGCGGCGACGATGGCGCTCTATGAAAAAGCGCGCGCCGTCGCCAAGGATATCGGCATCGACATCACCCATGGCAGCGCCGGCGGCGGCTCCGACGCCAACTTCACCGGGGCGATGGGTATCGCTACGCTGGATGGCCTCGGCATGCGCGGCAACGGCGCGCATACCTTGAACGAGCATATCGAGGTCGACAGCCTGCCGGAGCGGGGACGGCTGATGGCAGGACTGCTGGCGACGCTCGACTGACGCAGGCCGGATCGCGACGCGGAGGCCGGTCCGGCACGAGAGTTGCTAACCAGAGTCGCTAACGAGAGTTGCTAACGAGAGTCGCTTGAGAAGTAAGAAGCGAGTTGCTTAAGGACGAAACGACGAGAGCGGGACGAAAGCTGCGGCAAAAAGGGAAGCGGATGGACCTTGAGGATGACGGTCGCGAGCCCGCCGGTCCGCTGGCGGGGAGCGTGCTCGCCGAGGCGGGGTTGATGTCGCGAGGGACGGGCCGATGATCGCCTATATCCTGCGCCGCATCCTTGCCGCCATCCCGGTGATGGGCGTCGTCGCGCTGTTTGTCTTTCTTCTGTTGCGTCTGACGCCGGGCGATCCGGCTGCGATCATCGCCGGCGACATGGCGACGCCGGAACAGCTTGAGCGTATCCGCACCACGCTCGGCCTCAACGAGCCGCTCTACACCCAGTTCTTCACCTGGATCGGCCGCCTGCTGCAGGGCGACCTCGGCACCTCGCTGATTTCCAACGTGCCGGTGGCGCGCATGATCGGCGGCAGGCTGGAGCCGACGCTCAGCATCGCGATCTGCACCATCGTGCTGGCGATCATCGTCGCCGTACCGCTCGGGGTCGTCGCGGCATGGAAGCATGGCAGCTGGATCGACCGTTTCGTGATGGGACTGTCGGTGCTCGGCTTCTCCGTGCCGGTGTTCGTGGTCGGCTACATCCTGATCCAGATTTTCGCCATCGAGCTGCGCTGGCTGCCGGTGCAGGGCTTCCGCAGCATCACCCGCGGCTTCGGGCCGTTCTTCGAACGCGCCGTGCTGCCGACGCTGGCGCTGTCCTTCATCTATATCGCGCTGATCGCGCGCATGACGCGGGCCGCGATGCTCGACGTCCTTGGCGAGGACTACATCCGCACCGCGCGCGCCAAGGGCATCGCCGAAAGCGGCGTGATGCTGCGCCATGCGTTGCGCAACGCCGCCGTCCCGGTCATCACCGTGATCGGCACCGGCTTCGCCCTGCTGATCTCCGGCGTCGTCGTCACCGAAAGCGTGTTCAACCTTCCGGGCATCGGGCGGCTGACGGTCGATGCCGTGCTGGCGCGCGACTATCCGGTGATCCAGGCGGTGATCCTGTTGACCAGCGCGCTCTATGTCGCAATCAACCTGCTGATCGACATCGCCTACACCTTTCTCGATCCAAGGATTCGATACTGATGGCGATCGAATCCATTCCCCAAACCACGACAGTTGTTCCAGACCGGCGCTGGCCGGCGCTGGGCTTCCTCGTCTCCACGCCGATCATTCTCGGCGCCACCATCTGCCTGCTGCTGGTGATCGCCTCGGCGGTTTTCGCGCCATGGCTTTCGCCGCACAATCCGATGGAGATGGCGCCGGCGTTGCGGCTGAAGCCGCCGAGCGCCGACTTTCCGCTCGGCACCGACGCCTTCGGTCGCGATCTGCTGTCGCGCACGCTTTATGGCGGCCGCATCTCGCTCTTGATCGGCATCGGCGCTGCGGTCATCAGCATCGCCGTCGGTCTGGCGATCGGCCTCGTCTCCGGCTTCTTCCGCTGGGCCGATGCCATCATCATGCGCATCATGGACGGGCTGATGGCGATCCCTGCCATTCTGCTCGCCATCGCGGTGGTGGCGCTGTCCGGCGCGAGCCTGCGGACCGTGCTGGTGGCGATCGTCATTCCGGAAGTGCCGCGCGTGGTGCGGCTGGTGCGCTCGGTGGTGCTGACGGCGCGCGAGGAGCCCTATGTCGAGGCGGCGATCGCCATGGGCACCAGCCTGCCGAAGATCCTGTGGCGTCACCTGATGCCGAACACCATCGCGCCGCTGATCGTGCAGGGCACCTATGTCTGCGCTTCGGCCATTCTGACCGAGGCAATTCTGTCCTTCCTCGGCGCGGGCATCAGCCCGGAGACGCCGACCTGGGGCAATATCATGGCGGAGGGGCGTACGGTCTTCATGATCAAGCCGTCGCTGATCTTCGTGCCCGGCATCGTGCTCTCGATCGCCATTCTGTCGATCAACCTGATCGGCGACGCCGCGCGCGACGCGCTTGATCCGCGCATGAAGCAGCGGGAGGGCGCCGCATGAGCACGGCCGCACCCGGCGCATCGGTGCTCGAACTGGAGCACCTCGTCGTCAATCTCGGCGCACGCGGGCAGGGCGCGCGCGTGATCGACGACGTCTCGCTCTATGTCCGCGAGCAGGAGACGCTGTGCCTCGTCGGCGAAAGCGGCTCCGGCAAATCGGTGACGTCGCTGAGCGTGATGGGATTGCTGCCGCGGAAATCGCTGACGGCGACGGCGGGCTCGATCCGTCTCGTCGGCGAGGAGCTGCGCGCGGCGTCCGACCGCCGCCTGCGCGACCTGCGCGCCACGCGGATGGCGATGATCTTTCAGGAGCCGATGACGGCGCTCAACCCGGTGGTGCCGGTCGGCCATCAGATCGACGAGGTGCTGCGCACGCACACCAGGCTCGATGCGCGCGAACGCCGCGCCCGCATTCTGGCGATGATGGAGCAGGTGCGCCTGCCCAGCGTCGAGCGCATCTATGCGTCCTCTCCGCACCGGCTGTCCGGTGGCCAGCGCCAGCGCATCATGATCGCGATGGCGCTGATCCTCGATCCCAAGCTGTTGATCGCGGACGAGCCGACCACGGCGCTCGACGTCACCACGCAGCAGCAGATTCTGGCTCTGATCCGCGACCTGCAGCGCGAGCACGGCACCGCGGTGCTGTTCATCACCCATGACATGGGCGTGGTGGCGGAGATCGCCGACCGCGTCGCGGTGATGCGGCATGGCGCAGTCGTCGAGACCGGGCCGCTCGATGCCATTCTGCGCGAGCCCTCGCAGGATTATACGCGCAAGCTGTTGTCGGCGGTGCCGAGCCTCGTGCCGCGGCCCCCGCGTCCGCTTGCCGATGCGCCGATCGTGCTGAACACCGAACGCCTGTCGAAGGTCTATCGCGACCGTTCGGTGTTCGGGCGGGGGCGCGAGGTGACGGCGGCGACCGATGTGACGCTGACCCTGCGCAAGGGGCAGACGCTCGGCATCGTCGGCGAGAGCGGATCGGGCAAGTCGACCGTGGCGCGCTGCATCATGCGGTTGATCAATCCGAGTTCGGGGGCGATCCGGCTCGGCGGCGACGACCTCTCGTCGCTGTCGCGGCGGCGGCTGCGACCGCACCGCAAGCGCATCCAGATCATCTTTCAGGATCCCTATCGCTCGCTCAATCCGCGGCTCACCATCGGCGAGACGATTGCCGAGGGACCGGTCAATTTCGGCACGCCTCATGCCGACGCGCTCAAGCGCGCCCGCGATCTGCTCCGCCTGGTCGATCTGCCGGAAGACGCCGTGCGGCGCTATCCGCACCAGTTCTCCGGTGGCCAGCGGCAGCGCATCGCCATCGCGCGCGCGCTGGCGATGGACCCCGACGTGCTTGTCGCCGACGAGGCGGTGTCGGCGCTCGACGTTTCAGTCCAGGCGCAGGTGCTCGATCTGCTCGACGAGATCCAGACGCGCCTCGGCATTGCGTTATTGTTCATCACTCACGACTTGCGCGTCGCCGCGCAAATCTGCGACGATGTCGTGGTGATGCAGAATGGCCGCGTCGTCGAGCAGGGACCTGCGGCGGAAATTCTGGCGAACCCGCGACAGGATTATACGCGCGCGCTTCTGGAGGCTGCGCCGGGGCGCCACTGGGATTTTGCGAATTTCCGGGCGGTGGCGGCAGCCGCGGCGAGTGCCGGCGCTGCCTCGCCCGGCGAGGGCGCATACTGACATTCGCTGACTGGCCGCAGGAGCCTTTGTGGTGACGATCTGACAATGACCCGTATCGCGATCGGTGCATTCCTGCACGAGACAAATACGTTCGCGCCGACGAGGGCCGACTATGCGGCGTTCGAGTATGGCGGCGGCTGGCCCTCGATGCTGCGCGGGCCGGCGATGATCGAGGGCACGCGCAACATCAATGTCGGCCTCAGCGGTTTCGTCGAGGAGGCGGAGGCCGCCGGCTGGGACCTTGTGTCGACCATCTGGGCGGCGGCGAGCCCGTCCGCGCATGTCACGCAGGACGCCTATGAACGCATCGCCGCGGAGCTGGTCGGCGGCGTCGCGGCCGCCGGCGCGATCGACGCCGTCTATCTCGACCTGCATGGCGCGATGGTGGCCGAGCATATCGACGATGGCGAGGGCGAGCTGCTCCAGCGCGTGCGGGCGGTGATCGGGCCTGATCTGCCGCTCGTCGTCAGCCTCGACCTGCACGCCAACATCTCCACCCTGATGGTCGAGCAGGCCGACGCGCTGATCGCCTATCGCACCTATCCGCATGTCGATATGGCCGATACCGGCCGCGCCGCGGCGCGGCATCTGGCGCTGCTGCTGCGCGGCCAGCGCTTCGCGAAGGCGTTCCGCCAGCTTCCGTTCCTGATCCCGATCAGCTGGCAATGCACCAAGGACGAGCCCTGCAAGGGCATCTATGCGCATCTTGCTTCGCTCGCGGACGATGCCGTACCGACGCTGTCATTCGCGCCGGGGTTTCCGGCCGCCGATTTTCCGGATTGCGGTCCCTCGGTGCTGGCCTATGGCCGGACGCAGGCCGATGCCGATCGGGCCGCCGACGACATCGCCGCATGTATTGAGGATGCCGAGGACGCCTTCGACGGTCGCATCTACAATCCGGAGGAGGGCGTGCGTTACGCCATGACGCTGGCGGCAGGCGCGGACAAGCCGGTCGTCATTGCGGATACGGCCGACAATCCCGGCGCGGGCGGCGATTCCGACACGATGGGAATGCTGCGGGCGCTGGTGGCGGCGGATGCCCGGCGCGCCGCGCTGGGCGTGGTGGCCGATGCGGAGAGCGCGCGGATGGCGCATGCCGCCGGCGTCGGCGCGTTGGTGCGGCTTGCGCTCGGCGGCAAGTCGGGCATTGCGGGCGACGCTCCGTTCGAGGCGGAGTTCGTGGTCGAAGCGCTGTCGAACGGCGAATTCGTCGCGCCCGGACCGTATTTCGGCGGACGCCGCATGGAGCTCGGTCCGTCGGCCTGCCTGCGCATCGGCGGTGTCCGCGTGGTGCTTGCCTCGCACAAGGTGCAGCTCGCCGATCAGGAGATGTATCGCTATGTCGGCATCGAGCCGACCGCGCAGGCCATTTTGGTCAACAAGAGCTCCGTGCATTTTCGCGCCGATTTCGAACCGATCGCCGGCGCGCTCCTGATCTGCGCCGCGCCCGGCGCGATGCCGGCCGATCCCGCGGCGTTGCCGTGGAGGCGGCTGCGGCCCGGCATTCGCCTCAAGCCGAACGGCCCTGTATTCGAAACCTTGCAAGGCGCCCGTTAGAGCGCAAAGGGAGGACACCCGACATGCCGACTATTCCCCTGATCGATGGCTTCGCCGACGAACTGACCGCGATCCGCCGCGATCTCCACACCCATCCGGAAATCGGCTTCGAGGAGAAGCGGACGTCCGGAATCGTCGCCGAAAAACTCACGCAATGGGGCGTGGAGGTGCATCGCGGCCTTGGCGGCACCGGCGTCGTTGGCGTGCTCAAGGGAAAAGGAGGGGGAACGCGGCGCATCGGCCTGCGCGCCGACATGGACGCGCTGCCGATGGAGGAACACACCAATCTGCCGTGGCGCTCGACCATTCCGAACCGCTTTCACGGTTGCGGACATGACGGCCACACCACCATCCTGCTCGGCACCGCGCGCTATCTGGCGCAGACGCGGAATTTCGATGGCACCGCGGTCTTCATCTTCCAGCCGGCGGAGGAAGGGCTCGGCGGCGCGCGCGCCATGATCGCCGACGGGCTGTTCGAGAAATTTCCGCTCGACGAGGTCTACGGCCTGCACAACGCGCCCGATCTCGACGCCGGCCAGGTCGCGGTGGTGACGGGGCCGGCGATGGCGGGAGCCGACTTCTTCGACATCACCGTGACCGGCTTCGGCAGCCATGGCGCGATGCCGGAGCAGTCGCGCGACCCTGTCGTGATCGCGATGACGCTGGGGCAGGCGTTGCAGACGATCGTCAGCCGCAACGTGCCGCCGATGCAGGCGGCCGTGCTGTCGATCACGCAGATCCATGCCGGCGCGGCCTACAATGTGATCCCGGGCGAAGCGAAGCTGGCCGGCACCGTGCGGGCGTTTTCCGACAAGGTGCGCAAGCAGGTGCGCGAGCGCATGCGGACGATCGCCGCCGGCATCGCGGCCGCTTTCGGCGTCGAAATCAAGGTCGAAATCCGCGACATCTTCACCGTGCTGGAGAACCATCCCGAACACGCCGATGCCGTTGCCGGGGTCGCGCGCGAGGTGGTCGGCGCGGGCAATGTGGATACCAACCCGGAGCCGAAGATGGGCAGCGAGGACTTCGCCGATATGCTGCGGGCGGTGCCGGGCGCCTATTTCTGGCTCGGGCACGACGGCTCCGTGCCGCTGCACAATCCGGGCTTCATCCTCGACGACAAGATCCTGCCGGTCGGCGCGAGCCTGTTCTCCCGCATCATCGAAACCCGGCTGCCGTTGCAGGCGTGAGTTAAGACGATATCGCGGCGGCGCGTTTCTGCGCCATGAAGAGCTGCGCCGCCGCGAACAGGCCCCACATCATGCCGAGCATCATCCAGAAGTGCCGCCAGTGGTCGGTGTCGATGATGAAGCTCTCGCCGACGGTGCCGACGAAGGTGGCGAACACCGCGAGATAGGCGCGCTGCCACGGCACCGGAACGAAGACGTGGCGGAAGCCGAGAATGACGGTGGTGAAAATCAGCGCGGGATAGCAGATGCCGCTGAGCCAGCCCCCGGACATGAAAGCGTTCAGATAAGAGTTGTGCGTGTCCTCGGGCAGAAATTTTGAGAATTGCAGCGGGCCGATGCCGAGCGGCAGATCGAGCGCCATCTGCGCGCCGATGATGTGGCGGCCGAAGCGGCCGTAACGGCCGCTGTCATAGGTCTGCTCGAAGCTGGCGCGCTGCTTGAACAGTTCCTGCACCTGGTCGAATGACAGCAGGATCACGAGCATCACCGCCACGATCGAAACGGCCGCGACCGAAATCACCACGATCCGCGAACGCTGCGCCTGCGTCTTGCTGGTGACGAACATCAGCGCCAGCATCAGGCCGGAGGAGAGCACCGTCAGGCCCCAGGCCGCGCGCGAGAAGGCGAGCAGAATGGCGATGCAGATCACGCCGAAGATGGCGGCGCTGCGCATCGCCTTGCGCGGCGGATCGGTGACGATCGACTGCAAGGCGAGCAGCGCCGGCAGCACCAGAAAGGCGCTGAGTACGTTAGGGTCCTTGAAGGTGCCGCTGGCGCGCCCATACAGCGTGAACAGGTCGCGCCCTGCGATATTGAAATAGCCGAAGATGCCTGTCAGCGAGGCGATCAGCGCCCCGACGATGAGGCCGCGATTGAGGGCTTCGAGGCGTTCCGAGGTATTCTCCGCAAACACCAGCGCGAAGAAAAGCACGGTGATCGCCATATACCACGACGTCATGATCCAGTTGAGGATCCGCTTGTCGTGCATCAGACCGGCGGCGCCGATGGTGTAGCCGAGATTGATCAGGAACATCAGGCACAGCAGCGGCACGAAAGTCAGCCGGAAGCGCAGGCCCGTCGCGAAGAAGAAGATGGTTGCCGCCAGCGTGGCGAACTCATACGGACTGGGTTCGATGAAGACGATCGCGCCGCCCGCGCCGATCAGCCAGAGCAGCGCATATTGAATCATCGCGATGCGCGGCGTCGCGACGGCGGCCGGAGCGCGGGGGCTTTCAGCGGTTACGGTATAAGCCATCGTCGACCCTCCGCGCACGGCGAAAGCGCGCGTGCGGTGCTGGTGTCGATGGTGGGCGGCTCAGTAGGCATTCTCGGCCTTCAGCAACGCGAACGGCGTGCGCAGCAGGATGTAGATGTCGAACAGCAGCGACCAGTTCTCGATATAGTAGAGATCGTATTCGACACGACGCTGGATTTTCTCATCGCTGTCCACTTCGCCGCGCCAGCCGTTGATCTGCGCCCAGCCGGTGATGCCCGGCTTGACGCGATGCCGCGCGAAATAGCCGTCGACCGCTTCCTCGAACTTGCGATTGGCGAACTTGCCCTGCACCGCATGCGGCCGCGGGCCGACCAGCGAGAGATTGCCCTTGAACACGACGTTGAACAGCTGCGGCAGTTCGTCGAGGCTGGTCTTGCGGATGAAGCGGCCGACACGGGTCACGCGGCTGTCGTTCTTGGTGACGACGCGCGAGGCGAGGGGATCGGCCTGATCGTGATAGAGCGAGCGGAACTTGAACACCTCGATGCGCTCGTTGTTGAAGCCGAAGCGCTTCTGGCGAAACAGCACCGGGCCGGGACTGTCGAGCTTGACGGCGAGCGCGACCAGCGCCAGCACCGGCGAGGCGAGCAGCAGCAGGAGCGCGCCGGCGACACGGTCGAACAGCCACTTCATCACCAGATCCCAGTCGGTGATGGGCGCCTCGAACATATCGAGCGTCGGCACTTCGCCGAGATAGGAATAGGCGCGCGGCCGGAACCGGAGCTTGTTGGTGTGGGCCGACAGGCGGATATCGACCGGCAGCACCCACAGCTTCTTCAGCATTTCGAGAATGCGCGTTTCGGCCGAGATCGGCAGCGCGAACAGCACGAGGTCGACCCGCGTGCGGCGGGCGAATTCGGGCACGTCGTCGATCCTGCCGAGCTTCGGCCGGCCGCCGCAGGTCTGCAGCGAGCGGTCGTCGCCGCGATCGTCGAACACGCCAAGGATCTCGATGTCGGAATCGTCCTGGGCGTCGAGCGCTGCGATCAGGTTCTCGCCATTCTCGTCCGCGCCGATGATGACGGTGCGGCGATGCAGGCGTCCCTCGCGGGCCCAGCGCCGCACATAGCCGCGCAGCACGACGCGGCCGAGCAGCAGCACGCCGATCCCGATCAGAAAAAATGCGCCGAGCCAGACGCGCGACACTGCGCCGCCGAGTTTTGCGAAGAACGAGACGCCCATGAACAGGAGAAAGACGACGATCCAGGCCGAGATCATCCGCGTCATCTGGCGCAGCTGCTTGCGGAAGATCTGCACGTCGTAAATGTCGGCCGCCTGAAACCCGATCACGGCGGCGGCGGCGACGCCGAAAATGACGGCGATATAGCGCCAGTTGAAACCGTCGATCGGCGTGACATAGGCGAAGTAAAGAGCAATGCCCACCGCCGCGATGACGACGAAGTCCACGCTGCGAACCGCGCCGGTGATGACGGCGGGCGAGTAGGCGGACCGCACCTTCTGATTGGCGACGGCGAGGGCGGCGGGCGACAGGCGCTTGCGGCGTTCGACTGCCGGCTGGCCGCTCTGCTCGCGGGCGGCATCGTCAATCATCGAACGTGCGTTGAAAGGTTCCATTCTTATGAGGTCCGTTGCCGATCCGGCGTCAGCTCCGGCCTAACCGACAAAGCGGAACATTTGGTTAGCGGCTGGAGTGACTGGTTAACGATTGGCGAACGCGTCGTGATAGCCGGAAAGGACGCCTTCCACCATGGCTTGCAGCGAGAAGTGTTCGAAGACGTATTGACGCAGTCGCTGCGCCCGCTTCTGGGCCGTGTGGAGATTGTCGACCGTCTGCGCGATGGCGTCGGCCATCGCGTTCACGTCGTTGCCGGCGAACAGCCCGTCCGCGCAGGGGCCGAAAATTTCCGGAATGCCGCCGATCCGGGGCGCGATCATCGCGCAGCCGGCCGCGGCCGCCTCGATGACGACATAGGGCATCGAGTCGCCGCGGGAGGGAATGACCAGCAGCCGCCCTTGCGCGAAACCGTGGCGGGGCTCGACATGGCCGATGAAGCGCACGGCGTCGGCGACGCCGAGATGTGCCACCTGCTCGCGCAACGCCGCGGTTTCCTCGCCATCGCCGGCCAGCGTCAGGGTCAGATTGCGGCCGGCCTTGCGCAGTTGCGCGAGCGCGCCGACAAGCAGATCGGCGCCCTTGATGTGGCGGAACTCACCGACATAGACGAGGTCGGTCGCATTGTCGGCCACCGAGATCGGGCTGAATTCGCTGGCCGCGACGCCATTGAACACGCGCCTGACCGGAGTGGCGGGCTGGCCGACGACGCGCAGATACGTATCCCGCGCGAACGCGCTCTCGAACAGGAACAGATCGGTACGGTTCATCAGCGCCCGCTCCATGCGGGAATAGATCATGCCCTTGAGGGTGTTGGGGGCGTAGTGCAGCGAGCCGCCATGCGGCGTGTAGACCTTGATCACGCCCTTTCGCGCCGGCTGCATCCGTACGAATGCGCCGGCCTGCGCGCCGTGGCCATGCAGCACGTCCGGCGCGAGGTCCCGCGTCAGCCGGCGAAAGCGCAGCCATGACAGGACATCGCGCGGCTGCGGTTCCCGGCAGATCGGCATGCGGTGGACGCCGAGCGCGAGCCGCGGCGCCATCGCCGCGAGGGTCGCCTCGGCGCGTGCGCCTCCGGTGAGGCTGTCCGCCACGATGCCGACGCTATGGCCGCGTTCGATCTGGCCGTCGGCGAGGTCGAGGATATGCCGGAAGATTCCGCCGACCGGGGCGCGCACGGCATGAAGAATACGGAGAGGAGGCGTCGCGGTCATGATCACATTTCGGTCAGAGGCTGGCATCCTGGCCGTGACGGGGGGAGCCGATGCGGAAAACGAGAATGGCCCTGACGTCGCCACCCTGCACGTCGCAGCCGGGAGAGGCTTCCACCTAACACCACGGCGGCTTAACAAACAGTGATCCCGGTGTCGCGCGCTCTTCGCCATTAACCCGGCGGCAACTATAATCGTTTGTAATTCATCGATCCGTAGACATGTCGGCGGGCCAGATCTGGGAGTGTGTGATGCGTGTCCCGTTTGCGGGTTTATGGAAGAAAGCGGACACTGAGCGCGCGACCGGTCCGCGCGAAGCACGCCCGGTCGAGGCGGTCGCATCGACCGGCGATCTCGATCTGCGGTTGATCGGGCAGGCGCTGCTGCGCCGCAAAGCCTGGGTGATCGTGCCGACGGTGCTGACGCTGGTGCTGACGCTGGTCGCCGTCAACCTGATGACGCCGCGCTACAAGTCGGAAGCGCGCATCCTGATCGATGGCCGCGAGAATATTTTCACACGCCCCAGCAGCGAGCGCGACGACGCGGCGCGGCTCGACGCCGAGGCGGTCGCGAGCCAGGTGCAGCTATTGCTGTCCCGCGATCTCGCCCGCGAAGTCATCAGGAAGAACAAGCTCGCCGAGCTGCCGGAATTCGATCCCGTGCTGAACGGCGTCTCGCCGCTCAGAAGCCTGCTGTCGCTGGTCGGGCTGGCGCGCGATCCGCTCAAGATGACGCCGGAAGAGCGGGTGATGGATGCCTACTATAGCCGCCTGACCGCCTATGCGGTGGACAAGTCGCGCGTCATGGCGGTGGAGTTTGAATCGCGCAATCCCGATCTCGCGGCGCGTGTCGCCAACTCGATCGCCGAAGCCTATCTCGTGCTGCAGCAGTCGGTGCGGCAGGATCAGGCCAAGGCCGCGGGCAACTGGCTCGCCGGCGAAATCGAGAACCTGCGCAAGAAGGTGGCTGTCGCCGAGGGGCGGGTCGAGGATTTTCGCGCCAAATCGAGCCTGTTCGTCGGCACCAACAACACCACGCTGAGCAACCAGCAGCTCGGCGAACTGAATACCCAGCTCAACAATGCCCGGGTGCAGAAGTCTGACGCCGAATCCAAGGCGCGGCTGATCCGCGAGATGGTCCAGCGCGGCCAGCCGATCGAGGCTTCCGACGTGCTGAACTCCGAACCGATCCGGCGCCTTTCGGAGCAGCGAATCGGGCAGCGCGCGCAGCTCGCCGAACAGTCCTCCACGCTGCTTGGCAATCATCCGCGCATCAAGGAATTGAAGGCGCAGCTTGCCGACATCGATCGCCAGTTGCGCGAGGAGGCGCTGAAGATTTCCCGCTCGTTCGAAAACGATGCGCGGATCGCCGGCGCAAAGGTGGACGGGCTGACCGCCAATCTCGATTTGCTCAAGCGGCAGGCCTCCACCACCAACAGCGAGGATGTGCAGCTTCGCGCGCTGGAGCGCGAGGCCAAGGCCGAGCGCGAGCTGCTCGAGTCCTATCTCGCCAAATATCGCGAGGCGACGACCCGCGAAAATCTCGAAGGCGCGCCGATCGAGGGACGGATCATTTCGCGCCCGGTGGTCTCGAACACGCCGGCCTCGCCGAAGAAGCTGCCGATCGTCCTGATCTCGACGCTGGCGATGCTGATGCTGACGACGGGCCTGATCGCGACCTCCGAGCTGCTGCGCATGACGGCGGTGAGCGGTTCTCCGTCCGTGATGCCGGACGTTGCGCCGCGGCCGGAACCGGTGATGGCGATGCCGGCCCGCGCGGCCGCGCCTGTCGCCGCGACCGGACAAAGCGAACTCGACCAGCTTGCACAGGAGCTGCTGGCGGCCGGCGACAAGGCGAGGAAGATCACGCTGCTTGCGGGTGGCGCGAGCGAGGTCGCGCCGACCGCGCTCGCTCTCGCGCGGCGTCTGGCGGCGAAGGCCAAAGTCGTTCTGGTCGATCTGTCGGTGTCGTCATTGCTGCGCGAGGCGTCGGACGATCCGTCAGCCGCCGGGCTTGCCGATCTGTTCCAGGGCCATGCAAGCTTCGGCGACATCATCACGCGCGACCGCGACAGCGCGCTGCATCTGGTCGGCGCGGGCGGTGATGCGCAAAGCGACAGGTCGCTGCTGGCATCGCCGCGGCTGTCGCTCGTGCTCGACGCCTTGCTGCGGGTCTATGACCATGTCGTGCTCGAAGCGGGCAGCGCAGCCGATCTGCCCGCGGCGTTGCTTGCAAACGACGCCTGGGCGGTCGTGGTGCCGTCGGCGGCGACGGACGAGGCCGCGCGTCGCGAAATGTGCGAGCACCTGCTGGCGGTGGGTTTCTCGACGGTGACGATGCTGGACGGCGCCCAGCCGCCTACGGCTGGAAACGGCGGGCGGCCGGCGACCGCGGCGGCCTGAGCGC